>NZ_JANSHF010000003.1:0-6306 GCF_047461475.1 Synechococcus sp. WC10meta | reverse complement strand
AGATGTGTATAAGAGACAGGCCTCCACCAGGGCCACGTGGGCGCGGGTGGGAGGATTGAAGGAGGCGGGGAGAACGCCGATGCGCCGGGCCCCGGGCGTTGCCCGATGCACCCAGCGCCATTGAGGCGGCCCCTGAGGGTCCAGCTCCCTCAAAAGCGCGTTCAGGTCCTCCCGTTCAGGACCCATGGAGGAACTCCCGGGGAGGACGGTCCGCTTATCCGCCCAGGGCCCGGAGGGCCATCGGGAGGCGGGGGAGGAGGTCCCCGGCGGTCACGCCGGCCTCCCCGATCTCCGCGCGGGCCCGCTCGCCGGCCAGGCCGTGCAGATAGGCCCCCAGGGCCGCCGCCTCGAAGGGGCCCAGGCCCTGGGCTCGCAGACCCGCGATGGCTCCTGCCAGCACATCCCCGGTCCCGGCGGTGGCCATCGCCGGGTTGGCGAAGGGCATCACCAGGGCCCGGCCATCCGGGGCGGCCACCACCGTGAAGGCGCCCTTCAGCACCACCACGTGGCCCCAGGCCTGGGCGAACTGCCGGGCGATCCTCAGGCGATCCGCCTCGATGGCCGCTTTCTCCAGCCCGGTCAACCGGGCCATCTCGCCGGGATGAGGGGTGAGGATCGCGGGGCCGGGAAGGCGGGCCGCCCAGTCCCTGGCCTGGGCGATGGCGTTCAGGCCGTCGGCGTCCACGATCAGAGGCGGCCAGGAGAAGGCCGGCGGAGGGGCCTCCGCGGTCTCCAGCTCCAGCTGGAAGCCCAGGCGTCCGCGTTTGAGGGCCCGCTCCATCCCGAACATCCGGTGGACGAAGGCCACCGCTTCCTTCTCCTGGGTGAGCCCCGGCCCGAGGACCATGGCGGCGTAGCCCTCGACGGCCTTCGCCAGCACTTCCACGGCATCGGGGATCAGGACGCCCAGCTCATCCGGCAGCAGGATGTAGGTGATCTCCGCCGTCCGCGCCGCCAGGACCGGGTAGATCGTTCGAGGGATCGCCAGGGTGACCCATCCGGCGCCGACGCGCGCCGCCGTGTGGGCGGCCAGCCCGGGCGCGCCCGGGTAGTTCGTGGATCCCGCCACCACCACGACCTTCCCGAACGTGTTCTTGTGAGCGTCCGCCGGGCGTGGGGGACGCCAGGCCCGCGCCATCGCCGCGTCCATCACCTCGAAGGCGCCCTCCGGGACCCACTTCGGATCGATCCCGATGTCCGCCACCACCAGCTCCCCCACGGCGTGCGCGGCCGGGAACCGGAAGTGACCGACCTTCGGATGCGCGAAGGTCACGGTGAGATCGGCGTGGAAGGCGTTGGGGTCCAGCTCCCCGGTGTCGTAGTTCATCCCGGTGGGCCCATCCACGGCCACCAGCCAGGGCTCGGGGGGCACCCGGGAGCTCCAGGCTGTGGGAGCCAGGGGGGCGCCCGGGGCGAAGAAGGAGGCCGGCCACGGCCGCCGATCGCTCACCTCGGCGCGCACGATCTGGAGCATCCGCAACAGGTCCCCCTCCAGCGGGCGCGTGGTCCCGGTCCCCAGCAGGGCGTCGACAATGACCGCGGCGCTGCGGACCCAGAGGCGGAGCACCCGCCACGTGCGGTCGTCGCCGGCCTGGGCGATGAAGCAGCCGGCCGCCTTCGCCGCCTGGAAGACGGGATCGGTCTCCTCTCGGGGTTTGAGGAGGTAACAGGCCACCTCCGCCCCGGCCTCCTTCAGCAGGCGGGCCGCCGTCAGGCCGTCTCCCCCGTTGTTGCCGGGGCCGACCAGCACCAGGATCCGCCGCCCCTGGACGGGCATCCGTCGCATGATCTCGGCGGCCACCGCCTGGCCGGCCCGTTCCATCATCCGCGCGTAGGTGTGGCCAGCGGCGTCCGCCGCGGCCTCCGCCTGGCGCATCTGCGCGACGGTGAGCGCTTTCATCCGTGAGGCTCCCAGGAGAACAGAATCCGCCCGGGCCTCCGGGCCATCGGTTGCCTACCAGTAAAATATATAGCGAACGGGGAGGGAAAGCGATGGACCTGATCAAGCCGCTCTCGTTGTTGGACAAAGTGCGTTGAATCGAGCCGATCGCTTCGGACATCCAGCGCGAGTTCATGTCGATGAGGCCTGCCCCGCGGAAATCGTTGTGGGGCCTGTGCGCGGATCTGGGGCCAGCGCCGTCGGCCGAAGAGATCGACCAGGCACGTCGGGAAGGGTGATCTCTTTCTGATGGAGCATGTTCGATTGCTTCAAGATCAGGGGTCGCGCCGTTATATCGCAAGCCAGGAGGGAAAGCGATGCGCCCGGAGCTGGGGTTGATCGTGCAGGAGCCTTACGCCACATACATCGTGTTGGGGAAGAAGACCTGGGAGATCCGCCGGTATCCGACGCATATCCGGGGGCGCATCGGGATCGTCAGCCCGCGGGGGTGGATCGGGACGGCGGTGCTGACGGAAGTGCGGGGCCCGGTCTCGGTGGAGGCCCTGCGGCATCAGCGCTCCCGGCACCGGGCGGATCCCGAGTTCCTGGAGGCTTACGCCCGGGGGCGTCCGCTTTACATCTGGGTGTTCACCGACCCTCAGGCCTTCCCCGAGCCGATCCCCATCTCCCGCCCCCGGGGGCCGGTGGTCTGGATCCGGCTGGAGGAGCCCCCATCTCGAAGAGCCCGTAGGGCCCGTCCCTGAACGCCACCAGCGCCTGGACCCTTGCGGGCCCGCCTCGCGCCTTCCCCCGGACGCCTCCCTGGTCGGTGAAGGCAGGCGTTCCCTCTCTGGCCACCTCGCAAGGCTTCGTCCTCGCGGATTGTGGAGCGCCGGCTCTCGATTCCCCAACGAGAGATAGAAGAAACATCCTGGATATGTTAGACTCAGAGCAGAGCACGTGGCGGGAGGCCTCAGATGCGCGCTCGCTTTTGGGTGGGAGGCGGTTTGCTCATCGCTGCCATCGGAATGCTGATCGTCAACGGGTTGCGCAGCGCGTCCCAGTATTACCTCACCGTCTCCGAGCTGAAGGCGCGGGCGGCGAGCCTGCAGGGCCGCCCCATCCGCCTCTCAGGGATCGTCGACGGCGGGACGATCCGCTACGACCCGGAGACGCTCTATATCGAGTTCGGCCTGGTGGACCGCGTGGCCGACATCGGTAAGGTCCCGCCGCTCAAGGTGGTCTACCAGGGGGTGAAGCCGGACCTCCTCCAGAACGAGGCCCAGGCGATCGTGGAGGGCACCCTGGGGCCGGATGGGGTGTTCTACGCCCGGACCCTCCTCCTCAAATGCCCGACGCGTTACGAAGAGGAGGCCGCCACGGGATCCTCCCGATAGGAGGGCTTGGATGGTCCGGGATGTCTCTCCCCCGGAGGAGCTCCAGCAGCGGCGGGCCGCCCTGGAGGCCGAGCTGGCCCGCTTCCTGGACTTCCTGCGAACCCATTATGTCCCTCAACGGGTGATCCTGTTCGGCTCCCTGGCGGAGGGCCGGCTCCATCCGGACTCGGATCTGGATCTGGTCGTGGTGATGCCCTCCTCGCGCCCGTTCCTGGAGCGCATCGGAGAGCTCCTGGAGCGCTTCCGTCCCCGCGTGGGCATGGATCTCCTGGTCTACACCCCTGAGGAGTTCGAGGAGATCCGGAACCGTCCCTTCTTCCGCGAGGAAGTGCTGGCGAAGGGAGTGGTGCTCTATGAATCCCCTTCCGGAACATTGGCTCCGCTTCGCCCGTGAGGACTTGCGAATGGCGGAGCTGGCTTTTGAGGATGAAATCTACAATCAGACTTGCTTTCACGCGCACCAAGCTATCGAAAAGGCCCTTAAAGCCTGCTTGGAGGCCGAGGGCAAGCTGCCTCCCAGAACCCATAAGATTGCGGATCTCATCGCTCGAGTTCGCGGTTTATCTCTATCTGACCTGGAGGGAAAGTTGCTACGCATGGATCGTTTCGACATTCCGCCCCGATATCCTGACGCGCTACCCGGGATGCTACCTGAAGGATGGCCGGGCCGTGCGGAGGCCTTGGAGGCCCTGGATCGAGCCCGAGAAGCCCTTCGACGAGTGGAGGCACTGCGATGAGTCTGCTGGGGGAGCTGGTGCTGGATCTGGCGTGGGGGCTGGGCCTGGCGGGGACGGCCCTGGCCTTTTATGTAGGGTGGCGCCGGGAGGCGCGATGGGAGGAGGTGGCCCGGCGCATCGGCCTGGTGATGGCGCCGCTGCTCACCCTGGCCGTGCTCCTGCTGGAGTCCGCCCTCCTCGCGGATGACTTCCGCCTGATCTACGTCGCCCAGGTCTCCCGGCAGACTCAGCCGCTCTTCCTCAAGATCACCGCCCTGTGGGGCGGCCAGAACGGCTCCCTGCTCTTCTGGTCCTGGCTGATGAGCCTCTTCCTCTTCGCGGCCATGGCCCGCGCCGATCGCTTCCCCCACGATCTGCGGCCGTTCATCGCCGGCGTCCTGCTGCTGACCCAAACGTTCTTCCTGCTGCTCAACCGGTTCTTCGCCAACCCCTTCGAGACCTTCCCGGTCCCCCCGGCGGATGGACGGGGGTTGAATCCCCTGCTGCGCCATCCGGGGATGATCGTCCATCCCCCCCTGCTCTACCTCGGCTTCGTCGGCTTCATCGTCCCCTACGCCATCGTCATCGCCGCCCTGCTGGCCGGCCGGCGGGATGATGAATGGATCCCGCTGCTGCGGCGGTGGACCCTGGTGGCCTGGCTGTTCCTGAGCCTGGGCCTGCTGGTGGGGGCCCGCTGGGCCTACGACGTGCTGGGCTGGGGCGGCTACTGGGGATGGGATCCGGTGGAGAACGCGGCCCTGCTCCCCTGGCTGACAGGGACCGCTTTCCTGCACTCGGTGATGGTGCAGGAGCGCCGGGGCATGCTGAAGGTGTGGACAGCGCTGCTGATCATCCTCACCTACGCCCTGGTGATCCTGGGGACGTTCATCACGCGCACCGGGGTGATCGCCTCCGTGCACGCCTTCGCCCGCTCGGCCATCGGGGTGCCCTTCCTGATCTACACGGGGCTGGTGCTGGTGGGCTCCCTGGCCCTGCTGACCGTGCGCTGGGAGCTCCTGCGGGCGGAGAACCGCATCGAGTCCTGGCTCTCCCGGGAGACATTCTTCCTGCTCAACAACTGGCTCTTCCTGGGGATCGCCTTCGCCGTCTTCTGGGGCACGTTCTATCCGATGTTCTCCGAGCTGCTGTTCAACGAGAAGCTCACGGTGGGCCCCCCATATTACAACCGGGTGACCGGGCCGCTGTTCGCGGGCCTCTATCTGCTGATGGGGGTGATCCCCTTCCTCCGCTGGCGGCGGACGCCGGGGGCTTCCCTGAGGCTGGCGGTGGGCTCCTCGGCCATGGCCGGGCTGGGGGCGATGGCCCTCGCCCGCGCCCTGGGGGTGTCCCTACCGTGGGCCCTGGTGGGATTCGGCCTTTGCGCCTTCGCCGGGTGGGGGACCCTGCTGGATTATGCGCTGGGGGTGCGGGCGCGGCGCCGCGCCACGGGGGAGCCCTGGCCGACCGCCCTGGCCCGGCTGCTGGCCCGCAGCCCCCGCCGTTACGGGGGTTACCTTGTCCACCTTGGCGTGGTCCTGATCGGGATCGGGGTGATCGGCTCCCAGGCTTACCCGCAGGAAACCCAGCGCACCCTCCAGCTGGGAGAGGCGCTCTCCTTCGGCGGCTACCGGCTGGTGTATCAGGGGATCCGGCAATACACCCCGGCGACGGAGCCGGACGTGGTGGTCACTCAGGCCTGGGTGCGGGCTTTCGACGCCCGGGGGAATCTCCTCGCCGATCTTTACCCCTACGTGCTGCAATACGACAGCGGAGAGAGCCTGACGCCCCCGGCCCTGCGGGCCACGCTCAAGGAGGATCTTTACATTCTGCTGAGCGGATGGGTGGAGGGTGGGAACCGGGCGACCTTCAAGATCTTCATCAACCCGCTGGTCTCCTGGATCTGGATCGGAGGGATCGTCCTGATCCTGGGGACGCTGGTGGCCGTGTGGCCTCGGCCCGCGCCGGCCCCAGTCCCACAGATGATCCGTCCCCGGCTTCAGGAAGAGCCGTCGATGGTCTCGTGAGGAGGGGTTCATGCTGAAACGCGTTCGGATTCAGGGATATCGCTGCTTTCGCGACGTGGAGGTCGAGCTAAAACCGTTGCAGATCCTGGTCGGCCCCAACGGGAGCGGCAAGAGCGCCTTCCTCGATGCGATTCGGTTTGTGGAGGATATCGTGCGGAATGGCCTGAAAAAAGCGGTGGAGCGCCGGGCCCGGCACCCCAGTGAGTTGAGCTGGTATGGGAAGTCTTCCCATATCAACCAGTCGCGTATACACAACAGAAGATGCCGCCGAACGTAGGCGGGGAGAGGGG
>NZ_JANSHF010000002.1:0-175377 GCF_047461475.1 Synechococcus sp. WC10meta | reverse complement strand
CGTGGAAGCAGGAAGAAAGCGTCAACCTGGAGCAAAAGTCCGCTTTTGTCCAGCGTTGTATAAGTCTTTCAGAGCGGATCTCACCCCCTTACAATAGACAGCAACTTGATTCCATCTTCATGGCCTTGCTGCTTGCTAGGTCGGCAGCAGGGGTTGCTTGAGTCGAAGTCTTTCGGGAAGCTTGGGTGTTGAGAGCGGTGAAGTATTCCCAGAGTCTTTGCTTGCCTTGGCTGGGGGCAAGGTTGGCTTTGGCAGGCCTAGTGGGATCCCTGCTGTTGCTCCCTTCGGCAAGGGCGCAGTCGGGCTTTGTCATCACTGGCAGCGAGGGGGTGCCTGTCCTCAGCTATCGGCTGGATTTTCGCGGCATTCGCGGCCGGCTGGATCGCTATCGCCTGAAGATCCCACCCCAAAATGTGGCAGTGGCAGAGGTGCAGATCAAGGCGGATAGCAATTTCGATGCCGTCATCGACCCGAAGAATGTGCGCCTAGAGGCGGAGGGCAAGCCGGTGGAGCTGGCGGAAGTGTACTGGAACGAGGAGTTTCGCTCTTTGGAGGTGGTAGCCCGTCAACCCATTGCCGCCGGCCAGGAGATCCGCTTGGTGCTCTCCAATGTGCGCAATCCTTCCGCTGCTGGCATCTACCGGGTAGAGGCGCGGGTGCGGGGGACAGAGCCCAACCCCCTCTTCCGCAAGGTGGGCAACTGGCTGATTACCATCGACGATCCCGAGCGGCTCACGTTCTAAGGGGAACTCTCCTCCAGACGGCAGCCTGGTCTATCGAGAGAGACGGTCTTTGGTGCTGGCCGACCTCTGGTATCCCAATTGGTGGCAGGCCCTGCTCTTAGGCATGGTGCAAGGGATCACCGAGTTCCTGCCCATCAGCAGCACAGCCCACCTGCGGGTGTTTCCAGCTTTGCTGGGCTGGCCAGATGCGGGAGCTTCGTTTGCGGCGGTGATCCAGCTGGGCAGTCTGGGAGCAGTGTTGATCTACTTTGCCTCTGACCTGCGCCAGTTGCTCCTCGGCTCCTGGAAGGCTTGGCAGGAGCGAGACTTCCAGCAGGAGTCTTGGCGGCTGCTCACGGGGATCCTGGTGGGAACGTTGCCGATTGGGGTGGCCGGATGGGCCGTCAAGGCCATTTGGGGATCTCCGCCCCGCCAGTTGTGGGTGATTGCTGCTGCCGCTATTGGCTTGGCCCTGGCTTTGGGCTGGGCGGAACGGGTGGGGAAACGCCGGCGAGGCCTAGACAGCCTAGGCATTTGGGACGGGATCTGGGTGGGGCTGGCCCAGGCCTTGGCTTTGATCCCAGGGGTATCCCGATCCGGCGTGACGCTGACGGCGGCTCTGTTGCTCGATTTGCAGCGCTCGGCTGCCGCCCGCTACTCCTTCTTGCTGGGAATCCCCGCCCTCGTTTTGGCCGGGGTGGAAGAGTTTGTCTCCGAGTTCAGAACAGAGGCGCTGCTAGCGCAGGGGCTGGGGGCGCTCTCGGCCTTTGTCTTCTCCTACTGGTCCATCGATTGGCTCATTCGATTTTTGCAGCGCAGCAGCACCTGGCTGTTTATTGTCTATCGGATGGGTTTTGGCCTGTTCATTTTCTTGGGGCTGGCGCTGGGGTTCTTGCAACCTTAGACCGACTTCTGTCCCCGCAGAATCTGCAGCGCTTTGGGCAGGTGCTCCGCTAGGTGGGCCGGATCCACCCCCGTCGGACCCCGCTCCCCCACCAGCTGGATAGCTGCCTGGGCATGCCACCACACCCCGGCACAGGCGCAACTCAGTAGCTCTGAGATCCCCATCGCCTGACCCAGTTGGGCCCTTCTGCGCGCCACTAGTCCACCAATTAAGCCAGTTAAAACATCGCCGCTGCCGCCGCGAGCCAAAGCTGGTGTGCTCTCCGGGTTTACCCAGCATTCCCCTGTGGGAGAGGCGATTATCGTCCGTGCCCCCTTCAAGACCACCACCGCCCCACTCTGGGCTGCTGCCTTTTGGGCTGCCTCGAGGCGATCCTCAAGCGAGATCCCAGGAAAAAGCCGGCGAAATTCCCCCAGGTGCGGGGTGAGGATAGCTTGGATCCCGTTTTCTGGCAGGCGCTCCACCCCCATCTCCGCTAAGGCATTGAGGCCATCGGCGTCGATCACCCAGGGGATCCCGGCCCAATCCCGCAGCAAGATCTCCAAAAGCAGCTGGCGGGTTTCCCCGAGGCCCGGCCCCACCGCCACCGCCTGGAAGGGCTTCTCAGCTACTAGCGGCAAAGAAGGGATCCCTTCCCAGTGGTGCACCAACACCTCCGGCAAAGCGCTGTGGATGATCCCCTTTAACTCCGCCGGCACCACTAGGGTTACCATGCCCACGCCGCTGGCACGGGATCCCAGGCCGGCCAACACTGCCGCCCCGGCATAGGCCGTCGAGCCTGCTACCAGCAGCAGGGATCCCTGGCGGTACTTGTGGGTGTCCAAGGGCGGGTCGGGGGGGAAATGGGGCCAGGGTTGCAGCAATAGCTGGGGAACCGCCTCCGCCGGGCAGGCCCAAGGGGGGATCCCAAAATCAATGCGACGCAGCTGTCCTACCCAAGGCAGAGCTGCCTCCTGCCACAGGCCCCGCTTCCAGAAGCCCAGGGCATAGGTATGGCTGGCGCGGATACAGCAGCCCCAGATCTTGCCTGTCTGGTCGTTGAGGCCAGAGGGCAGATCCAGGCTGAGGATGGGAATGCCGCTGCCGTTGGCCCACTCCACTGCCTCTGCCCAGGGATCCCCCAGGGGTCGGTTTAGGCCAATGCCAAACAGGGCGTCAATCAGTAGATCGCAGTCGGCCAACTCCTCCAGCCGATCCACAAACTCCGCCCCCAGCGCCCTGAGATAGCGAGCGTGGTCGGCAGTCAGGGGCTTGAGATCATCCGGCTTGCCCAGCCAAACCTTCACCCCCTTTTGGGCCAGCCGCAGCTCTCGTCCAACCACCAAGCCGTCGCCGCCGTTGTGCCCTGTCCCGCAGAGGATGCCGATGCGCTGCGCATGGGGGAAATCCTGCCGCAACTGGGCAAAAACGGCCAGGCCCACCTTTTCCATGAGAGCGGCCACAGGCATGCCGGCAGCGAAGATCTGCTCCTCGAGGCGCCGCATTTGGGCCGAGCTGACTAGGGCAGTGGAGGGGTCAAAGAGGGGCAGGGCGCCGCGCCGCTGGGGCGAACAGGGCACTGTCATCGCAGTCATGGCTGAGGAGGACTTAGGGAGCTTAGCTCGATCACGTTCCCGTCGGGATCCCGAACAAACAGCGCCGCTCGCCCGGAAGCGCTTGGCTGCACCTCGTAGCCTGCCTGCAGCAGGCGGGCCTTTACCGCTTCCAGGTCTTCCACGCCCAGCGCCACATGGGGAAGGCGCCCCCACTTCGCCTTGCTGCCCCCACTGGCTGGCTGCCCTTGCCCAAGCGGCTCCTCAGTAACAATCAAGTGAATCTGAGAGGAGCCCACCTGGTACCAAGCGCCGGGAAAGTCAAAGGGAAACCGCTCTGCTTTGGGGAGCCCGAGCACCGTCCTGTAGAAATGCTCAGCCCTGGCCAGATCGCTAACCCAAAGGGCAGTATGTAGGTGCCGATAGGCAGTCATGACGTTAGGTCTAATGAAGTTCTTCTGAAGTTCTTCTCTGAGGGTCTGTTCCGCCTGTGCGCTAAGTTGGAGCTAGGGCAACGAGTGTTTGGCCTTGCCCAGGGGTTGGTCTATGGGATCCCGCACCAAGTTTTTCGGCACTGTCCTGGCCATGCTGGCCGCCAACAGCATCTATATGCAGTTGCAGCAGCTTGCCCTGCGGCTAGAAGAAAAGGTGAAGCCAGCTCCCTCAGAGCAAGCCTCTCCAGAGCCTCAG
This sequence comes from Synechococcus sp. WC10meta, assembly GCF_047461475.1. Classification (NCBI taxonomy): domain Bacteria; kingdom Bacillati; phylum Cyanobacteriota; class Cyanophyceae; order Synechococcales; family Synechococcaceae; genus Synechococcus; species Synechococcus sp. WC10meta. Next base: position 171,529 of record NZ_JANSHF010000002.1, on the reverse strand, counting down.
AGCAACGCGCAGCCGCCGGATCGCTGAGAGCCTCTGGCCCAAGTTTTCCGGAGGGTGCAACTGGCCAGGGCCGGCTTTGTCGGGATCCCCTAGAAGCCGGGTGGTGCTTTGCAAAGGGGATCAAACTCCGTACCATAGAGGAGCAGGCTCCCCTGTTTTGCGGTTTACACCTTGGGTACTCACCATGACTCAGCCCTCAGCAGCTTCTGGGCAAAAGCCGATTGTCGTCGCCCCTTCTATTCTTTCAGCCGATTTTAGCCGCTTGGGGGAAGAAGTGCGGGCAGTGGACGAGGCGGGGGCCGACTGGATCCACGTAGATGTGATGGATGGCCGCTTTGTGCCCAACATCACCATCGGCCCGCTGGTGGTGGAAGCGCTGCGGCCGGTTACGGCCAAGCCTCTGGATGTCCACCTGATGATTGTGGAGCCGGAGAAATATGTGGCCGACTTTGCCAAGGCGGGGGCCGACATCATCTCCGTTCACGCCGAGTCCAGCTCCACCATCCACCTGCACCGCACCCTCAGCCAAATCAAGGATCTGGGCAAACAGGCAGGTGTGGTGCTTAACCCGGCCAGCCCTCTGGAGCTGATTCAGTACGTGCTGGATCTGGTGGACCTGGTGTTGATCATGAGTGTCAACCCTGGCTTTGGCGGCCAGAGCTTCATCCCGGCGGTGGTGCCCAAGATTCGCCAGTTGCGGGCCCTGTGCGACGAGCGGGGCTTGGATCCCTGGATCGAGGTGGATGGCGGCATCAAGGCCAGCAACGCCTGGCAGGTCATCGAGGCGGGGGCCAATGCCCTGGTGGCGGGCTCAGCCGTATTCAAGGCCAAGGACTACGGGGAAGCCATTCGCGCCATTCGCCACAGCCGCCGCCCCGAGCTGGTGACGGTTTAGGGCTTTCTTCCCGTAGGCCGGCAACGCCGCAAGCAGCCCCAGCTTAAGCCCTAGCCCGCGCAAAGCTTTAGCGCAGAGCGGCCGTCTTCTTCTGGGCAGCGGCAGGGGAGGCACCTGCTTCAGCTTGACCTAGGCAGTGAGGAGGCGCAGAGGGGGGAACGAGCGGCTGAGGCGAGGTAGGGCTGAAAAAAACCTGGCAGAAGGGCAGGCGGCTGTTGCGCTGAATGTCGGCAAGGTAAGGGGGAGGGATGGTGCCCCAGTAGGCTCTTAGGACATGCTGGTCGGGATCCTCTGGCAGCACCTGGTAGTGCAACATTAGGCGGTTATCGGGAAACCAGGCGCGAACAAGCCTTTGCAGTTGCCTGAAATTGAAGCCTGGCTCTTCCGGATTGTAAATGAGGTGCATCCCCACTAGCCGCCCGCCCATGAAGTAGGCCTCTACATAAAACCCGCGGGCATAGAGGGGGGGCTCTGAGGGATCCCGCGACGGAGGGGCATCCGGCGGATAGAGGGCCTCACCGCCCGGTCGCAGTTGCCAGCGGCTCCAGCGGGGATCCTCTCGGTCGCTGGAAATAGTCTCCCAGTTGTTGGCGTGGGCGTAGCCTAAGAAGCGCTCCTCCACCATGCCTAGATAAAGCATCTCCATCTGCAAGGAGGGTCGGGCCCGCGTTTGCAACAAGGGCAGAGTGCGCACTTCTCCTTGCTTGAGCACCAAAACTTCCGCCAGGGCTGGACAAGGTTTCCACGCCAGCAACGCCGCTAGGACCCCTGCCCCAACTGCCCGGCCCAGGTAGCCGAGACCAGGCTTGACCAAGGCAAGCAGCCATGGGGCTAGCCTCGGGAGCTGGAGAGACAGCCTAAGCTGAGTGTCCAACCCAACAAAAGCTGGAACGTAAGATGAGATCACCGCAATTTCAAAGAGCCCAAAGCTGTTAGGAAGTCTATTCTAGCCACAGAGCTAAAGCCTTTTAGAAATTTTGTTGACTTGCATAAATTTTTGCAGGTTCTGAATGTCTGCCACCCAGTACAACAAGTAACACTTCCGGCATGGTAACTCCAGGCCTAATTGTTATTGCCGGCCCCACCGCCACTGGCAAGTCACGTCAGGCGCTGCTGCTGGCCCAGCGGCTGGGATCCCCTCTGCTGAATGCCGACTCTCGCCAGGTCTACCGGGAGTTCGACATCGGCACTGCCAAGCCTACCCCCGCTGAGCGGGCCCTCTGGCCGCACGAGTTGATGGACTTTGTGGATCCCCGCCACACCTACACCGTGGCCGAGTTTCAGCAGGCGGCCCAGTCGCGCATTGCCGAGGCCCATCGGCAGGGACAGACTCCCATTCTGGTAGGGGGGACGGGGCTCTACATCCAATCCATTACTGCAGGGTTGGGGATCCCGGCAGTTCCGCCGCAGCCCGAGTTGCGCGCTCAACTAGAGACGTGGCCGCCCGAGATCCGCTACGCCTGGCTGCAGCAGTTGGATCCCGTTGCCGCCGAGCACATCCATCCCCATGACACGGTGCGCACCCTGCGGGCTTTGGAGATCATCTACACCACCGGCAAGCCAGCTTCCCGCCTGAGGCAGGCCCATCCTCCCAGCTACCCCATCCTCATCTTGGGGCTGCGCTGCCCAATGCCCCGTCTGGAACAACGCATTGCTCGGCGCACGGCAGAAATGCTGGCAGCAGGCTGGATTGAGGAGGTGAAAACGCTGCGGGAGCGCTACGGGCCAGACCTGCCCCTCTTACAAACCTTGGGCTACGCGGAGATTGGCGCCTACCTAGAAGGGCGGATCCCAGAAGCAGAGCTGCAGCCTTTGATTGTGCGGCGCACCCGCCAGTTTGCCAAGCGGCAGATGACCTGGTTTCGGGCCATGCCAGGGATCCAATGGCTGGACTGCGAGGCCGAGGATCTGCCGGAGCAAATCTGGAGCCGGGTTACGGCGTGGATGGCCGCTCAGACCAGCGCTGAAACCAGTCCTGCCGTCGCTGCGCGTCCGCCCGCCGATCCGTAAGGATCTCCAACACCCGCACCCCCTGGGTCGGCAAGGGATCCAAGGCTTGGGCCAGCTCCTCCCAGGTCTCTATCCGCCGGTGGGGGATGCCATGGGCCTGGCAGAGGAGGGCAAAATCCACGGCCTGGGGGGTGGCAAAGTAGGTCTCAAAGGGAGGGTTGGGCTCCTGGCGAGCCGCCTTGGCAATGGGCAAGAGCTCAAAGATACCGCCCCCCTGGTTGTTGATGAGAAGAATCGTCAGGGATCCCTGAAGGCATTGGGCAAGACGCAGGCCACCGCAGTCGTGCAAAAAGGCCAGATCCCCGGTCAGCACCACCGTCGGGCGCTGGCGATGGGCCACCCCAAAGGCGGTCGAGAGGATGCCGTCGATGCCGTTGGTGCCGCGGTTAAAGTAAGGCCGGATGCGGCGGTCGTTGGGTGGCCAAAACCACTCCACATCCCGCACCGGTGTGCTGTTGGCAATAAACAGCGGCGTCTCCGGCGGCAGGTGATGGGCCAGCCACCAGGCAATCTTGCCCTCAAACCACTCCGGCAGAGCTGCCAGCAGCCGATCCAGCTCAACCCGAGCTTTTGCTTCCGCCTGCAGCCAGGTTTGCAGAAAAGCGGTTGTTTTGGCTTTGCCTACTGGGATCCCTGCCGCCACCTCCTCCAAGGCAAAGGGCAAGTGGGTCGTGGAGTTGTGGAGAGGATCGGCGTTCTGGGGCCGAGGGTCGAGCAGCCAGGTGCGGGGTCGGGCTTGGGCCAGGGCTTGCCGCAGGGCCTTGCTGGTGGGCAAGGGTCCCAGTTGGATGACCTGCTCCGGCCAAAGATGGGGCTGCTCTCCCTGGAGGAGAAAATCGTAGGTGGTGATGAGGTAGGGGTTAAGGGAAGCGTAGTTGCGCAGGGGGGAAAGGCCTTCTGCCAACACCGGCCAGCCCAGGGCTAGGGCCAGACGGGCCACCGCCTCAGCGTAGGCGCGGGGATCCGCCGCTTGGGCCGGCCCTGCCAAGATCGCTCCCCGCTCACAGCTGCACCACTCCTGCCAAAAGGAAGCCCTCTCCATCTGAAGACTGCCCCGCAGCGCCTGGCAGGAAGACCCGGCCGGAGCAACCCCCCGAAAAAAGGTCTTCTCGAACTCCGGATTTTTCTGCCAACGGGCCAGGGGCGCGGTGCTGCCGTCAGCAATGGGAGCCAAGGGCTCCCGCAAGGGCACGTTGAGATGCACTGGACCCGGGAAAGGGTAGAGGGCACGCTCCCAGGCGTGAATGACGGTCTGGCGCAGGTAGGCCAGAGCTTCTAGGTCGGCACTGGGCAGGGCTAGCTCCGCCTGCCAGTTGGGGTAGTGGCCGTAGAGCTTCACCTGGTCGATGGTCTGCCCGGCACGGCAGTGGCGCAGCTCCGGCGGCCGATCCGCCGTCAAAACCAAAAGCGGCCAACCACTTTCTGCTGCCTCGATGAGAGCGGGAAAAAAATGGGCGCCGGCACTGCCAGAGGTACACACTAGCGGGATGGGCTGCCGTAGCTGCTGGGCCAAGCCAAGGGCAAAGAAGGCCGCCGACCGCTCATCCAGCACCGGAATGGCCTCGATCTCAGGGTGCTGCGCCAGAGCATAGGTGAGGGGGGCAGAGCGGGATCCCGGACACACCACGGCCACCCGACAGCCCAGCCGGCTCAAGGTCTCGGCCAAAACGGATCCCCAGAGGGTGTTGAGGTTGCGCCAGTCCAGCCGTTGAGGACAAGGCGTGTCAGCCATTCCAGCCACAAGAGGTAGCGGGAGAGAACCCAAGATGGGCACATCCTGTTACTCTAGGCCCATCGACCACCCCGGGGAAGCCCCCTCTCCTATCCACCGCTTGTTATGGCCTCCTGCCGACAGGAGGAGCCGGAGGTTGGTCAAGTTTCTCGAAGGGGGGAATAATGTTTATCGACCTTTGCTGCAGCCAAGCAGGAGCGCCCATGCCCAGAAAACCCGATGGCTACCTCGTTCACATCATGCTGGAAGGGGGTCAGACCCTACAGGTACGGGTCAAGGAAGCCAGAGAATACACAGAGCTGATCAACCAACTGATGGTGGGTGGGGACGAGTTCATCACCTTGCCCAAGCAAATGGACAATGAGTACATGATCGTGCGTCCCCAGCGGGTGGCCGGTGTGTCGGTGGAGGCAATCTACAACTCCAGCGTTGGTATTGACTTGTAGGAATCCCAAGAGCCAAGCCAGGGATCGCGCCCGAAACCCCCAGCCTTGAAGCTGGGGGTGCTAGGAAGGCTTTCTACAGACTTAGATTTTAGGATTGCAAGGCCGAGAAGACTATTTCTCCGGTGGCAGGAGGACTTTGTCAATGACGTGGATAATGCCGTTGGAGGCTTTGAGATCGGGGGTTGCCACCTTGGCGTCGTTGACCCGGATCCCATCCTTGACGGAGATCTCCACCGGCACTTCAGCAAGGGTAGTCACCTTACCGGCCTTTAGATTTTGAGAGAGAAGCTCGCCAGACACGACATGGTAGCTGAGCACTCGCTTCAATTTCTCCTTGTTTTCTGGCTTGAGCAAGTCGTCTAGCGTGCCTTTCGGCAGGGCCGCAAAGGCTTCATCAGTAGGGGCAAAAACGGTGAAGGGGCCCTTCCCAGAGAGCGTCTTCACCAGGTCAGCAGCCTCCAGGGCTTTGAGCAAGGTGGAAAAGGAACCAGCCTCAGCAGCAACATCCACAATGGTTTTGGCTTTTTGGGCAGGAGCCGCAGTCTTCGCGCTTGCAGGCGCTGGGCTAGGGCTGGGGCTGCTAGCCTGGACTCCGGGAGCTGCAGCCAACACCGTGGCCGAGGCAACGGCTAAAGAGAGCGTGAAGAGCTTACGAACCATGGAATGTAACCCTCCGTAAAGAGTAGGTTTACACCTCTTTACGACGGACAGCCTCTGGCTCGAGTTCCTTACTTCCCGTGGTGGAGCTGCTAGCTGTTTAGGCGTTGCCCCTGCGGCTTGCCGAGGGATCGCCGCTGCTTTCGGCTGGGTTGGGACTGGTCAAATCGTTGAGGCGGCGCAGGATCCCCCATCCCTGCAGGGCTTCCAAGAGGGCCTCCCGCACAACGGCCACGGTTTCTTGGTCAAGGGCCAGGCGCAGATAATCCACTGCCAGCCGAGTTTGTTCGGGATCCAGATGGGGCAGGCGGCTCTGCAGCCGGCGTACCCCCAGCAGCCGCCTGTAGGGATCGGGGGAAGCAATGTCGCTAAGATCCCGCTCCCATTGAGAACGCTGCCGCTCTTGCCGGCGGCTGAGCCACTCCCAAAACAGCAGTGACAGCAGGGCAAAGGTGGCTAGCCCCTGCACAATGGCGCCCGTGGCCAGCCAGCGCTGGTTGGCTTCTGCCCAGATTGAGACTGCAAGGTAGGTGCCGAGGGTGGCGGCTGCCCCACCAGTAACGGCTAGCAAAAGGGAGCGGTCAGCTTGGCGAAACCAAGCCTGCCACTCCTGCCAGCGGCGGCTAAACTCAGGGCTGCAAGCCGCGTACACCCCTAGCATCACCCCAGTGCCCACTGCTAGGGAAAGGGCCAGGCGCCAGTGCCAAAAGGCTAGCCCCGCCAACGCCAAGCCTGACACCGCCAAAACCCGCCCCTGCGATCCCCCCAGCAGCCACCCCGCCGCCTGGGCTCCCCTTTCCTCTGCCCCTTTCTGAACCCGCTGAAGATACTCCTGCCAGGATCCCTGGCCAGAAGAGGGGCGACTGGATCCCTTCTTCACCGCCGGCAACTCTCCCAACTTTTTCTCTGCCAAGACAGGTCAACGCTTTAATTATGCTCTGTCGGCAGAGCGGAGATAGGCTTTCCACCCCTGAGCTTGCAACTGGGCATTTTTCTCCTGCACAGCCTGCTTGAGGTTTTCCCGGTAGGCAAGCACCCGCTGCAGCAGTTCAGGATCCCCGCTGGCTAGGATCTGCACCGCCAAGAGACCGGCGTTATAGCCGTTGCCAATGGCTACGGTAGCCACGGGGATCCCCTTGGGCATCTGCACTATCGAATACAGGGAGTCCAGCCCCTGCAGGGACTGGCTGAACACCGGCACCCCGATGACTGGCAGAGGGGTAAGGGAGGCTACCATCCCCGGCAGATGGGCCGCCCCGCCAGCGCCGGCAATGATGACGCGGATGCCGCGGGTGTGGGCACTGCGGGCAAACTCCACCATCGCTTCGGGGGTGCGGTGAGCGCTGAGGATCTGGAGGAGATAGGGGATCCCAAACTCCTCGCACACCTGAGCGGCGGGGGCCAAGGTGGGCAGATCCGAATCGCTGCCCATCACGATGGCGACAAGAGGGGAGTCTTCCATGGCTTGCTGGCCCGTCGTAGCCGATCCATAATCGCATAGCCCAGCCCTGTCAAAACCGGGGGGGGCTCAGCCAGCAGCAGGGTGGCTGCCCCTTCGTCCAAGCGGCGCAGGCTGGCAAAGAGAGCCCGCGCTGCCGCAGTGGGATCCGGCCCCAGGCATTCAAAGGTCAGCGCAACTCCCGGCCAGTGGTGGGCAAAGCTTTCCGCCAGCGCCTGGGCATCGGCTGAGAAACTGAGGACGCCCAGGTGGGCATGTTCAGCTGTCTCCTGCCGCAACCGCTGCCACTCCTCAGGGCGGAGCTGGTCAAAGGCAACAGGCAACAACCAGAGGGGCTTGGTGGGGGCGTAGTGGCTGCTAAGCCCTCCCGGTGCCTCGGGCCTTAGGTTGCTGTCCGGTGCAGTCTGGAGGGGCAGGCCGAGATGAGCTTCCAGCACTTCCCGCGGGATCCCGCCAGGGCGCAACAGCGTGGGCGTGCCGTCAGGGCTGAGCTTAAGCACAGTCGATTCCAAGCCCACGCTGCACTCTCCTCCGTCCAAAATGTAGGGGATCCGCCCCGCCAACTCGGCATAGACCGCCTGGGCGGAGGTGGGGCTGAGGCGGCCAAAGCGGTTGGCGCTGGGGGCAGCTAAAGGCACCTGAACTGCTTGCAGCAAAGCCTGGGCCACGGGGTGGGCAGGCATCCGCAGCGCCACTGTAGGCAAGCCACTGGTGACGAGATCCAGCACCCGGGGTCCCTTGGGCAGCACCAGCGTCAGCGGGCCCGGCCAGAAGGTGTCGACAAGGGATCCCAGCCGAGCGCGGGCGGCGGCAGTAAAAGCCGACAGATCCACCAGCTCCCCGTCCAGCGCCTCAAGGCAGACCCCAGCTGGCAGGTGCAAGATCAGGGGATCGAAACGGGGGCGCTCCTTGACAGCAAAGATGGTGGCCACCGCCTGTTCGTTGAAGCCGTGGCCCGCCAGGCCGTACACCGTCTCCGTAGGCATGGCTACCAGTTGACCTTGCCGCAGGGCTTCAGCGGCTAGGGCAAGGTGCTCGGGGGTGGGGGGAAGAATCTGCGTTGGCATTGGGCGAGCGGGAGATCCCCTTCCTACCTCCATTGTCAAGCCAGGGGGAGGGCAATGTCTCCTTCTGCAGCTCAGCGCTTGCTCTCTTCCTCCACGTGGGTGTGCAGCACCCTGCCGCGTAGGGTCTTGCCCAGCCAGGGAGTGGCCTGCGAGTGGGAGCGGAGCGTGGCTGCCGAAACTGTCCAGGTATGGGTTGGATCAAAGAGCACCCAATCGCTGCCGGGCTCCAGGCTGGGCGGCTCCAACCCCAGGCAGCGGGCTGGGTAGAGGCTAAGGGCCGACCAGAGCTGTAGCGCCGTCAGCGCTCCCGTCTCCACCAGGTTCTGCCACAGCAGCGGCAGGGCCAGCTCCAGACCCATGGCCCCAGGGGGTGCGTCGGCAAAGGGCAGGGTCTTCTCCTCGTAGGTGTAGGGGGCATGATCGACGGCAATGCCCAGGCTACCGCTGCGGATCCCAGCGATGAGGGCCTTCCGGTCGGCGGCGTGGGGAAGAGGAGGCAGTAGGCGCAAGTTGGGATTGTAGCCACTCTCGAAGACAGCTTCCTCAGACAGGAGGAGGTGCATCCAGGTGGTACTGGCGGTAACCGGCAGCCCCTCTGCCTGCGCCTGCTGGATAAGCTCCAGGCTGCGGGCCTGGCTGAGGCGCATCACATGCACTGGCGGCGGCGAGGGAACGCTGCGCAGCACTTCCAGGAGGCGGGCTAGGGCGGCGGTCTCGGCACTGGCTGGGATGCCCTTTAGCCCCAGCCGCAGGGCCCACACCCCCTCGTAGAGACTGCCCGAGCCAGCCAGGGTGGGATCCCAGGCCCAAACCAGCAGGGGCTTGTTCCAGGGCCGCAAGTACTCCAGAGCTTGTCGCACCAGGGCCAGGGAGCGCAGCGACTCTGCTCCCCCAAGCCGGGTCACAAAGCCAATGGCTCCAGCGCGGGCCAGCTCTCCCCAGGGGCTGGGAGCTTCTTCCCGCCCACCCAAGCTCAAGGCAGCCCAGGGCAGCCAGCGAGGATCCCCAGGCCGGCGACGATAGCGACCTAGCTGCTCTGGCTGATCCAGCACGGGAAAGGCTGCCGTCCCCGCAAGAGGAGTGGGCAGCAGGCCAACTTGGGTAAAGCCGCCTGCCCGCGCCGCTGCTGCCAAGGAAGTGAGAGTCTCGCGGCCAGCGGAGAGGCCATTGTCTTCCAGCTCGCCACTAGAGGTGTACAGGTCGATCAGGCCTGGGCCCAGCACCCAGCCGGCGGCGTCCAGACGGGGGATCTTGGCGGGGATTGCCGTTGCCTCGACAAGCAGGAGGCGGCCCCGACGTAGCCAAACGTCAGCCACGCCATCGCGCTGGCGGCAGGGATCCAACAGGCGTACCCCTTGGAGGCAAATGTCTGGCAAACCCAGGTCGGCAAGGAGAGGGGATCCCATCTTTTACCCCCTAGAGAGCGCCCGCCGTGGTGCAGTCGAAAATCTGGCCGGACAGGTGGGTGGTGAGGTTGAGCACTCTTAAGACTGGGGCACCCTCCTTTCCTTCCGGGTAGTCGATGACGGTAATGCCGCCATTGCCTTGCTTGAAGATCCAAAAGGCATGGGGAGAAAGGTCGAACAACTGGCAGATGATGGCTTTGTTGATGGCATCATGGGCTACCACCACTGCCGTACCTTCAGGAAACTGAGCAGCAGTAGTGGCCAAAATTTCTTCCCAGGCTGAGCGGGTGCGGGCCCAAACTTGGTAGAGATTTTCCCCGTTGGGCATCTGCACAGCCGCAGGATCCCGCTGCCAGCGCTCCAGCTCGCCGGGGTATTGGGCCTCCACCTCGCTCTGCAGCTTGCCCTCCCAGTCGCCGTGGCAGATTTCTTGCAGCTCCACCATTGGACGCAGGATGAGGTTGGGGTGGTAGCGACAAATGGCATCAGCAGTAGCCCAGGGCCGCTTGAGGGGGCTGGAAAAGGCTAGATTCAGCGGCTGATCCGCTAGAAATTCGGCTACCTTGGCTGCCTGCTCCTCACCGGTGGCGTTGAGGGGGATATCCCGCTGCCCCTGGAAGCGTTGCTCCCGGTTCCACTGCGTCTCGCCATGGCGCACGAGCAGAATGCGCATCCCCTGCTTGCGCTGGGGCAGGGATTGGCCCAGGTGGGCGGTGATGTTCCAGGATTCCAGTTGGGGTGGCCCCCCCAGACCCTGGGGAAAGTTGAGGACGCTAATGGCACAGTTGTTTTGCCCCAGGCGGTGGTAGTGGACTGGCCCCAAGCCAATGGCCGTGCTGACCAGGGCACGGTTGAGGCCGCTGTGGCCGACGATAAGAACGTTGAGGGGATGCTTAGGATCCCCCCCCCGCTCTGAGCGGGGATCCGCCTGCACCTGCTCAGCCAACTGTTGCCAAAAGCGCTGGGCTTGCTGCCAGAGATCCCGCACTGGAAAGCGTCCCCCTAGCTCCAGCTCGTCGGGATGGTACCGCCATCGGGAGTACTCTTCTGGGTACTTTTCCTTCACCTCGGCAAAGGTCAGGCCTTCCCACTCCGTTAGGTCGATCTCCCGCAGCTGCTCGCTAATCAACAAAGGGACTCCCGCTCGCTCCTTGAGAAGAATGTGGGCAGTGTCGAGGGCGCGGGAGAGAGGGCTAGAGTAGACATAGTCCAAAGGGATCCCGGTCAGGACCTCAGCTACCCGTTGCGCCTGCGCTTCTCCACTGGGGGTGAGGCGAGAGAGATCGGAGCGGCCTTGGATGCGGTTTTCGACGTTGAAGGTGCTCTCACCGTGGCGCACAAGCAGGATGCGCAGGGCAGGCTGAGCCATCGTTTGCACCGGTTGAACTCGAGAACACCTTACTAGAGTATCGCCTAGAGCCCTGCTGTGGGGTTTGGCTGGCCTCCCTAGAGATGAGCCGCTCACAAAGGGGTAAGCCGCGCTAGGAAAGCCCCCTCCGCCTCCTGGTAGAGAATTTGTCCTTGCCAGCCGTTGGCGTGGGCATAGTGCAGCAGGGTTTCTGGGTCCACAAAAAGCCAGGGGAAAGGATCCCCGCGCCGGCCGTTGTATTCAGCCACAAAGTTCACTACCTTGGTTTTTGCTTTCCCCCCCTCTAAGTCCCTAGGAACGGTCGGCTCTGGATCTGGCAGCAGATCCTCCAGAGGCGCCGAGTCGCCCTCTTCGCTGAAGTCGCTGAGCTCGGTGGAGTCCACAAGCAACTGGCCGGTGGGCTGAATCCAATGGCGAGCCCGGCACAAAAAACGCTCCAACCCCGCTAGGGATCCCAATAGGCCAGCGCCGTTCATCAGCAACAGCAGCGTGTCGAAGGGCTCTTCCGGCCCTGCCCAGTGGAACAGGTCGGCAGCAATGCGGCAGCGCACTCCCCGTTCGGCCATGATCTGCAACGCCACCGGCGAGCGATCCAAAGCGGCCACCGCCAACCCTTCTTCCTGCAGCAGCAGGCTGTGGCGGCCTGTGCCAGCGCCCAGGTCCAACACCCGACCCCGACAGAGATCCAAAGCCAGGGCCTCCACCTCCGGCAGCTCTTGGGTGAAGAACACCTCGGGGGAGACCACCTGGGGCTCTTCCGCCAGAGGGATCCCCTCCAGACTGTAGGCGTACAAGCGCAGGGATCCCTTGGCCTGGCCGCGGTGCCAGTCCCACAAGGCCTGCTCGAGCGGATCCTGAGGCCAAGGGTTTTCGACAACCTCTACCATGGGAAGGCAAACTAGCGTCTTGCCCTGCTGGCCCTCGTCGCCTTTCCTGGCGCTGCTGCTTTGGGATCGCTGCGGTGGTTTGGGCCACGTCTAAGCTAGCTCCAGGCGAATGGAAAGCTGGAAGCCCCACCTAATTGTGGAGCAACTGAAGCGCCAAGCCGCCAGTCTAATCCTTTGGCCAGAAGGGATCTCTCTGCCTCAAGTGTCGCTAGGGCGCAGGAGCTGCTCTTAACTAGCGGCGAGCGCACCCTCTTTGCCGATAGCAGCCCCGCTGCCGTGGCTGCAGCAGAGCTAATCCACTAAGGCAATTTCAGGGCAGCGATCCCGGTGTTGGAGGGGTGGAGTTCGACCCAATAGCAGCCGACCTCAACGCCCAAACCAGCCTGCGGAGAGCTGTAGAACAGGGATCATCCCAAGTAGCTTTTCTAGCTCCCACGGCTTCTGTGGCCGAAAAAGCGCTGGCCTGTGGCCTGCCAGAACGCTGCCCTCGGCAAGCCCCTTGCGTTGGTGGGAGGGGATGTGCTCTTCAGCCTCACCACGCTCAAAGATAAGGAGTGGTACCTGGCATCCCGATCTGCCCCGCAACTGGGGCTTTGCCCGGAAGGCAGCCGAACTTTGGGGAGGGCAGGTCAGTTGGCGCACGGCATGGGCCTACGACGCCAAGCGTGCTTTTTCACCGGCTATCCACCAGGGATCCCCCAGCCGCAGCGCTGTGCTCGCCGCCCTGGGCGACCCGAACTTCCGCTTGCCGGACGGCGCTTCCGGAGAAGTGCGCTTCTTGCCCTCCGGCGACCGCAATGCTCCCCATGTGCTGGTGCGGGTTGAGCCCGGCAACCGCTCCGGTACCGGCTACGATTTTGTGCCTCTCCCCTAGGGATCCCGGCAGACGCTACAGTGGGGGATGCTCTCAATCTCCTCAGAATCGAATGGATCCCATGCCCACTCGGATCACAGCCTGCTTTCAGGCGCTGCGCAGCCGTGGTGAAAAAGCCCTCATCCCCTACCTCACCGCTGGGGATCCCGACTTGGAAACCACCTTTGAGGCTTTGCAGGTTCTGGATCAGAGCGGCGCCGATCTTATCGAGCTGGGGGTACCCTACTCGGATCCCCTCGCCGATGGGCCAGTGATCCAAGCAGCAGCTAGCCGTGCTCTCCGGCGGGGCGTGACCTTGGGCGCCATTTTGCAGGGTCTGCGGGGCCTCTCGCTGCAGGCCCCTCTCATCCTCTTTACCTACTACAACCCCATCTACCAGCTCGGCATTCCCACCTTTGTGCAGCAGCTGCGCCGGGCCGGCTGTGCCGGCTTAGTCGTCCCCGACCTACCCCTAGAAGAGGCTGAACCCCTGCGGGAAGCGACGCAGGCAGAGGGGATCGACCTCATCTTACTGGTGGCCCCCACCAGCCCCCCTGAGCGCATGAGGCGCATCGCCCAACACTCCAGCGGCTTCATCTACCTGGTCAGCACCACCGGCGTTACCGGCGAGCGATCCACTCTGGAGCAGCGGCTCCCCGCCTTGCTGCAGCAGTTGCGCCAATCCACCTCCCTGCCGATTGGGGTGGGCTTCGGCATCTCTACCCCTGAGCAAGCCCGCCAGATCGCCCTCTGGGGAGCAGATGCAGCTATTGTTGGCAGCGCCTTTGTGCAGCGGCTGGCCAGAGCTCCCACCCCTGCCCAGGGGCTGCAACAGATTGCCTACTTCTGCCGCGATCTCAAGGCTGCCCTGCAAGGAGTGGGAACTCTGCACCTTTGACGGCTGCAGCCGGAGCCCTCAAAGGGAATGAAACAAATATTTACATCCTTTTAGCCCCCTGCCGGCCAATTCCCTGCTCGCTGGACTCTAGAACTGGAAACTCGGCAGCCGACTAGACCTTTCGGTGTCGGCTTGTTTGTAAATCTTCACAAAATCCTCATCGCTCCCGCGCTATAAAATTGACCTGGATGCTCGGCTGTCTGAAGGTTGCAGGAGTTCTCGACCGATCTCAAACTCTGGGGCTTCAGTGGGGGAGTTTCAAGCAACCTCCACGGGATCCCCGGTTTTTGGGAAACGGATTCCGCATCCAGCAAGGCTCGGTAGCTGGCTTTTGAGAGGATCAGCCAGTCGCTCATCCTTGACTTTGGAAAAAAAACAAAAGGAGATCCATTATGCAAGACGCCTTTACCCGGGTGATTACTCAGGCAGATGCACGTGGGGCTTTTCTAAGCGAACAAGACTTTGCCCGTTTGGAAGCTTTGGTGGCAGAAGGCAACAAGCGCCTGGATGCCGTCAATCGCATGACCAGCAACGCTGCCCAAATTGTGGTCAACGCAGCCCGTTCTCTGTTTGCCCAGGAGCCAGATCTCATTGCTCCTGGCGGTAACGCCTACACTAACCGTCGCATGGCTGCTTGCCTGCGCGACCTTGAGATTATCCTGCGCTACATTACCTACGCCACCTTGGCAGGGGACAGCTCAGTGCTGGAAGATCGCTGCCTGAACGGTCTGCGAGAAACTTACATTGCCCTGGGGGTGCCCACCAGCTCCATGGCCAATGCCATTGCGGCTATGAAGAGGGAAGCCCTGGCCAAGATTATGGATCCAAACGGCATCACCCCTGGCGACTGCTCAGCAATCCAAAGCGAAGTGGCCAGCTACTTCGATAAGGCGGCTGCTGCCATTCTGTAAGGTATCTCGGTTTTCGGCGAGGGTCAGTTTCTTTCATAGCCAGCCGAGAATCTAACGGGGCAGTAAAGGAGCTGCCTGTTGGTTGCTTTTACTAACAGTCAACGTATTGAGGAGTTGCAAATGAAAACCGTTATCACCGAAGCAATTGCCGCTGCTGACAATCAAGGGCGCTTTCTCAACGCCAGCGAGCTGCAGGCGGTGAGCGGTCGCTACCAGCGGGCTGCTGCCTCTCTAGAAGCGGCTCGGGTGTTGACCCAGAACCAGCAGACGCTGGTGCGCGAAGCGGTGCAGGAAGTGTTCAAGCGCTTCCCCTACTTGAGCCAGCCGGGTGAAATGGGGCATGGCGAGGTCTTCCAGGCCAAGTGTGCCCGTGACATCGGCTACTACCTGCGCTTTATCACCTACTCGCTGGTTGCCGGTGGCACTGGTCCTCTCGATGAATACCTGGTGGCCGGTCTGCGGGAAGTGAACCGCGCTTTTAACCTTTCCCCCAGCTGGTACATTGTGGCTCTGCAACACATGAAGAGCCGTGCTCTGGGCATGCTGAAGGGCCAAGCGGCCAATGAAGCTGCCATCTACTTCGATTACGCCATCAACGCCCTTAGCTAGGGGAGGCTAAGCTAGGCCTCCTTAGGCAGGAGGGCAATTCCTTCTAGCAGTTTGCCTGGCAGGCAGCAGCCTGGAGAAAGCCGGGTTGCTTGCCTGCAGGCTCAGGCCAGAGGGAAGGCATTCCTAAACTTGCTGCAAAGCAGTTTGATAGCGCTTTGGAAAAGCTCCTTTTTGCCCATGCGACTTTGATAAGCGGGAGTGTTAACAGCGGGGGAAAGCCATGTTTGGTCAAAGCACCAGCAGCCCGGAAGCTCTAACGGAAGCCGGTAGCCGGGTTTACAAGATTGAGTACACTGGCCTCCTTAACCCGCCCGACGCCCTGACCACCTCAGCGAAGGTACGCCGCAGCACTGCTACGCTTACAGTTCCCTACAGCCGGCTGTCTGCTGAGATGCAGCGCATTCTCCGGATGGGTGGCAAGGTTCTCCGGGTTACTCCTCTTACGGGATCTCCTACTTCCCAGTGAAGGATCTGGCTGCGCTGGAGCGTGGCTCTGGGCAAGCAGTCGTTGAGAGAGCTGCCCTAGTTTCATGAACGGTTCGGCAACAGCTCGCATAGCCTCCAACACGGCGGTGCTGCCCCAGCAGCTTACCTGGGAGCAGGCAATAGCCTGGCTGCAAGGAGACGATCCGCAGGATCGCTACTATGCAGCCTGGTACCTGGGCACGACTCGCGAGGCGCGGGCAGTGGAGCCTTTGCTGTTGGCGTTGCAGGACGAGCGGGATCGCACGGCGTTGGGAGGCTATCCGCTGCGGCGTAGTGCCGCTAAAGCTCTAGGGCAAATTGGCGATGTCCGGGCGGTACCTGGGCTAATTGAGGCGCTTAGCTGTAGCGATTTGCTGGTGCGAGAAGAGGCGGCCTACGCTCTAGCCCAGTTGGGAGATAAACGGGCGGTGCAGCCTCTTTTAGCTTTGTTAAGGTCGCAAGAGGAGCAGCCTTGGGAGGCTTTCATTGAGGCGCTGGGCCACCTCAACGCCACAGAAGCGGAAGCAGCCATTCGGCCCTTCTTAGATCACCCCTCAGAAAGAGTGCGCTCGGCAGCAGCTTGGGTACTCTATCGCTTTACCCAAGCGGAGGAGCTGACCCAGATTTTGGTGGCGCTGCTAGCCCACCCCAACTTCAGCTTGCGCCAGGCGGCCCTCTTTGATCTGGCTGAATCGGGCTGGCTGGCGGGGGCATCCCTGCTGGCAACCGCCAACGTAGCCCTCAACCTGCGCCTCAATGCTTTAAAGCGGCTGTTTGACGTGGCCTTGCAGTTGGGGTGGGTGCCGCCAGATCAGGTGGCAGCGGCAATTATCCCCCAGCTGGACAAGCTGTTTTAGACCTGGAACCTCTAACCTTACTACCTTAGCTTCTAGGCTGGTCATGTCCTCTTCATCAGCTGCACAAGGGCTTCCTCCTGCTGTGGCCCAACTGGCTACCCAGCTGGAGCAGGCCACTTCAGAGGCAGAGCTGCTGGGGGTGGTGCGAGCCCTGGGATCCCTAGGACAGGTAGAAGGGATCCCCCTGCTCATTCGCGCTTTTGGCTTCAACCGTCCTGCTGTAGGGGAGGCGGCTCTGGAGGAGGTGCTGCGCTTTGGAGAAGCGGCAGTACAGCCCTTGCTGGCCAACATTGACGGCTTTGACTACGGGGCGCGGGCCTACTCGGTGCGAGCTTTAGCCCGCATTGGCCATGGGGATGCCTACCCCTTTCTGGTTGAGGCCATTGTGGCCGATTTTGCCCCCAGCGTGCGGCGGGCAGCAACGCGCGGGCTGGGACGGGTGGCTGCCCAGCGACCCCTGTCCGATCAAGAGCAAGCTTTGCAGCTACTGCGGCAATGCCTGGGGGATGCCGATTGGGGAGTGCGCTATGCCGCCGTTGTAGCCCTAACGGATCTAGCCCGCCTGGGAGAACTTTCTCTGCGAGCTGCTGCCGAGGCAGCCCTTCAGATAGCTTTGCAGGATGCGGATCCTCTGATCCCTCTCCGCGCCCGCCTAAGCCAGCAGGAACTGGCTAGGGAGGCGTAGGCTCTTTTCTTTGTTGTTTGTTTCTTGTTAGGAGCACAGCCTATGTCTCTTCCGTTGATTGCCGATCGCCCCACTACGCAAAACGAGCGGGTAAACCGCTACTTTGTACCCAGCGACGAAACTCCGCCCGTCTACCGCCCCGATGACCCGGCGGGCATTGAGAATGTTATCCGCGCCGCCTACCGCCAAATCTTCAGCGAGCACCTGATGCTGGAGAGCTACCGGCAGAAAGCGCTGGAATCCCAGCTGCGCAATGGAGCAATTTCGGTAAAAGAGTTTATCCGGGGCCTGGGCAAGTCGGAGGTCTACCGCGACTTGGTCATGGTTCCCAACGACAACTACCGCTTCGTTGAGATCACCTTCCAGCGCTTCCTGGGTCGGCCCACCTACAGCCAAATGGAGCGCATCAAGTACTCCATCATTCTGGCCACCCGCGGCCTAGACGGCTTTATCGACGCCATTGTCGATAGCGAGGAGTACGACGCTGCTTTTGGGGACGATGTGGTGCCCTACCAGCGCCGCCGCCTTTCGGAGAAACCGACCAACTTGGTTACCCCCCGCTACGGAGCCCGTTGGCGGGATATCTCCGGCGTGAGGCCCTCGGCTCGGGAGGTGGTGCGCACCTATCGGGTTGTTCGCTTGCCTAAGCCCGGTGATCCGGAGAACTTCCTCAACATGGCTCGCATGCTCAACCCCAAGCCGGCAGCGCGGCAAAACATTAGCGTCTTCGATCTGAAGATCCCCGACATGACCACCAACCGTCGCTAGCCCTAGACAAGCTCTCTAGGACAATTGCTTGCGGGACTGCCGGGCCGATGCTCCGAGGCTGTTTGGCTGGGGGGGCTCGGCAGTTCGGCTGCGGCAAGATTCGTTATAATCTGGGTGATGCTTCTTAACACTTGGGCTGCATGAGGAATCCCGTTGTGCGAGCTTTTTTCGTCGGCAAAGCAGTGGCCGATGTTCTGCGCGAGCGTTGGGAGGGCGCTCTTGCCGACCTTGCTGCGGAGGTGGGCAAGCTGTGGGCAGAGCTGCAGGAGGGCTGGCAGACTTTTGCCCAGGATGTCATGGCCCGAGCTGAGGCGGAAGCATCGCTAGCTACCCAAGAGATGGCCTCGTCCACCTACAAGGTGGAGGATTTGCAGGCAACTCTAGATGACCTGCGGGCCGAGGTGGCGCAGCTACGCTCTGAGTTGCAGAAGTACCGGAATCGAAGCGCTTGAAGGCAAGCACAGCAAAGGGATCCAAGCCTGCTAAGCCCTACACCGCCTACCGGTGGGCCCGAGAGAACTACAGCCGCTGGGGCCGTCTTTTCGACATCTGGCGCTTTGTGCTGACCTGGCTCTTCTATCTCTGGCTGGATCAGCAGGCCTGGAGCTATGGGGGGCAGCCCACGCCAGAGCGAAAGGCTAAACGCCGCCGCGCCCGAGCCATTTGGATCCGCGAGACGTTGCTCCACCTCGGCCCTACCTTTATTAAGGTGGGGCAGTTTTTCTCCACCCGCGCCGATCTCTTCCCCTCCGAGTACGTCGAGGAGCTGTCCAAGCTGCAGGATCAGGTGCCCGCCTTTGGTTACGAACAGGTGGCGGCCATCGTGCAGCAGGAGCTCGGCAAGCCCATTGAGCAGATTTACAGCTACTTCGATCCCACCCCTTTGGCAGCAGCCAGCTTGGGGCAAGTGCATCGCGCCAAGCTGAAAAGCGGCGAAGAAGTGGTGGTGAAGGTACAGCGACCGGGCTTGGTGCAGCTATTTACCATTGACCTGGAGATCGGTCGCGGCATTGCTGAGTTTTTTCAGCACCACACCCCGTGGGGTGGAGCGGGCCGCGACTGGCTTGGCATCTACGAAGAGTGTCGCCGCACCCTCTGGGAGGAGGTGGACTATCTCAACGAGGGCCGCAACGCCGACACTTTCCGCCGCAACTTTCGCGACATGCCCCAGATTGCTGTTCCCAAGGTGTACTGGCGCTACACCTCCCCCCGTCTGCTGACATTGGAATACCTGCCAGGGATCAAAATTAGCGACTACGAGGCACTGAGCGCGGCGGGATTGGATCGCAAGGCTTTGGCCCGCTTGGGGGCGGAGGCCTATCTGCGGCAACTGCTCAAAGACGGCTTTTTCCACGCCGATCCCCACCCTGGCAATATTGCCGTCAAGCCAGATGGCACGCTGATCTTCTACGACTTCGGCATGATGGGGCGCCTTCGTCCCGGCATCAAGGAAAAACTGGCAGATATGCTAGCAGCAGTGGTGGCCAAGAATGCCGACCAGGTGGTAGCCCTGTTGGTGGAGCTGGGTGTTCTAGTACCCACTGCCGATCTGGCACCAGTACGCCGCTCGGTGCAGTACCTTCTGGATCACTTCCTAGACAAACCCTTCTCCAGCAAGCTGGACGAGATCTCGGTGGCGGCCATCAGCGAAGACCTCTACGAGCTGGCCTATGAGCAGCCGTTTCGCTTCCCCGCCACCTTTACCTTTGTCCTGCGAGCCCTCACGACCCTGGAGGGGCTGGGAAAAGGGCTGGATCCAGAGTTTAACTTTATTGAGGTGGCCAAGCCTTTTGCAGAGGAGCTCATGAACAGTAGCCACCCGGAGAGGGAAACCCTGCTGGCTCAGGTCAGCCGCCAGGCGGTAGAGTTTACCAGCACCAGCCTCAGCCTGCCCCGCCGCCTGGAGACGGCCTTAAGTAAATTGGAACAGGGGGAGCTGCGCCTGCGGGTTCGCTCCAGTGAGACGGAACGCCTGCTGCGTCAGCTCAACTCGACGGGCTGGGGCACCACTTACGCGGTGCTGTTTGCAACTTTTTTTCTTAGCGCCACGCAGCTATTTTTGGCTGGGCATGCTACTTTAGCGATGGTCACCCTGGCCTTGGCTGTCTTGGCCGCCGCGGCGCTGCTCAGGGTACTCTTAAAGGCAAAGGAATTGGATCGGCTGAGGTGATGCGACGCTATGCTGGCGCTACGGATCCGGGCAAGGTTCGCAGCGGCAATCAGGATGCTTACTACTGCGATCCGGAAGGTCGCTACTTCATCGTTGCCGATGGCATGGGTGGACATGCAGCAGGAGCCGTAGCCAGCCAGCTGGCAGTTGAGACCATTCGAGCCTATTTGGATCGAGGCTGGGAGATGGTGCCGGCGCCCAAGCTCCTTAGCGAAGCAGTGGAAGCCGCCAACGAGGCCATTCTCAAAGATCAGCGGGAAAACCCGCAACGGGCAGACATGGGCACCACTGTGGTGGTGGCGATGGTGGATCCCAAAAACAATTGCTGGAGTGCTCACATCGGCGACTCCCGCCTCTACCGCCTGCGCGGATCCCAGCTGCAGCAGATGACGGAAGATCACACGCTAGTCGCCCGCTCGGTTCGCCAGGGGGAGTTAACCCAAGAGCAGGCCCGCATCCACCCCTGGCGGCACATCCTTGAGCGCTGCCTGGGCCGGCCTGACACAGGGCCACCTGCTATCCAACCCATTACCCTGCTTCCTGGGGATCGCCTCCTGTTGTGCAGCGATGGACTAACCGAGGAGCTGGACGACGAAGTCATTGCCGAATATTGCTTGAAGGTGCCAGACTTGGAGCAGCTTGTCCTCGAGTTAATCGAGGCAGCCAAAGAGCGAGGAGGTCGGGACAACATCACGGTCGTTGTTGCCGAGTACGCGTGACGTCCTCCCCTCAATCAAGGTTGGCCTTACCCCAAAATCCAACGAGTGGGAGTTGCGCTGGCAGTGAAAAGCAGGGGCTTGCCAGTCATCTCCCCGGCAAACCCCTACTTGTCGAAGACAGCAGCCCAGTCTTTAGCTCTTCGGCTCAAACACCTTCAAGTCTACGATCTTCCCGCCCTTGAAGGTCCAGTGGGCAAAGGTTCCGGCTACGTCTCCCTTTTCATCGAAGTCCAGCGAGCCAGAAGCGCCAGTGTAATTGATGTCTTCCCCTTTCTTCAGCAGCTCCACCGCCTTGGCCCACTCGCCAGGCAGGATTTCGGTGCCAGGGGGATTGGCCACTTGCCGCAGGGCATCGCGGATAGCAGTGCCATCGGTGCTGCCTGCTTTTTGGATGGCCAGAGCCAGAAGGAAGGCAGCATCGTAGGCAGTGTCGATGTAGGGAGTGGGGGGCACTTCCCCGTAGGCAGCTTTGTAGGCTTGAACAAAGCTCTGGTAAGCCTTGGTGTCAGTACGGGCCTGGGGCGAAGTGCCAATGGATCCCTCTAGCTTATCTGCCCCCACCTGGGCAGCCAGATCAGGAGAGCGCATGCCGTCTGTTAAGACAAAGCGCTTAAATAGCCCCCCTTCCAAGGCTTGCCGCAAGATAACCGCGCCGTTTTCTGGATAGCCAATGACCACCAGCGCCTGGGGGTTCCCTTCCTTGAGCTGATCCAGCTCGCCGCGGTAGGAAGCTTTGCCTGGCTCGTAGGGGACGGCCTTGGTGATCTTGCCCCCCCGCTTCTCAAAGGCAGCCTTGAAACTGTCGGCTAGACCCTGGCCGTAGTCGTTGTTGATGTAGATAACAGCCAGGCGATCCAGCTTCTCTTCACGGGTAATCTGCGCTAGGGCTACCCCTTGGAAAGCATCGGAAGGAACGGTGCGGAACAAAAAGTCATTGTCGTCCAAGGTGGTGATGGTGGGCGCGGTAGAGGCCGGTGAAATTTGCGGAATCTTGCTGGGAACCGTTACTGTCGTGGCCACCGGAATGGTAACGCCACTGCCCAAAGCGCCAACAATGGCGGCCACCTTCTCCACGTTCACTAACCGCTTGGCCGCATCAATAGCCGGCTGGGCTGACGTCTGGTCATCCGCTTCCACCACTTGAACTTGAGATCCGAGGACGCCGCCAGCTTCGTTGATCTGCTTGAGGGCCAGCTTGATGCCCTTGAGGCAGTTTTCCCCATAGGCCTGCAGGTCGCCCGTCAAAGACAGCAGCGCTCCTATCTTGATCGGGGCTTTGGCTGCTTGCTGAGCTGTGCTTGGCAGCAGGGTGGTGGCCAGCGCCGCTGCCGTCAGGGCTGCCGCCGTCGCGAAGGCCCGCCGGGTCAGTTTGTGCATGGGAGACATAACCAAGAACCTCCAATGAGGGAATAAAACTGCAATTCTCAAAGGTCGGTGGTATAGAGGCAGACGCTGGCCCACCTCGAAGAGTTCCCTCCAAGAGCCAGCCCAACCCCCGCGGAAGGGCTTCTTGGCAAACCTACCCGCATTTGGTTAAGCAAGCTTCTTTACCCTACCATGAAAGCTCATAAAATGGTGAATCCATTCGGGAATGGAGCTTTCCCAGGGTAGCGGTGTGATCGTTATTGACAACATCTCCAAACAGTTTGGCGGCGTCAATGCCCTAGATCACTGTTCCTTCCGCATCGAAGCTGGTCGGATCACGGGCTTGATTGGTCCCAACGGGGCGGGGAAAACAACTCTTTTCAACATCATCGCCGGTTTTATTCGGCCCAATAGCGGACGCATCTGGCTAGATGGGGAAGACGTCACGGGCTTGCCTCCCCACCAGTTGTTTCGACGTGGGCTGGTGCGCACCTTCCAGATCCCGCGGGAGTTTGGCCGCATGACTGTTCTGGAAAACTTAATGGTTGTTCCTCCCCATCAGGCTGGAGAAAACCTATTTAACGCCTGGTTCCGCTGGCGGCGAGTACAGCGGCAGGAGCGCCAGCTTCAGGCTCGGGCTGAAGAAGTTTTGGAACGGCTCAACCTCATCCACCTGCGGGATCAACTGGCAGTCAACCTTTCGGGCGGGCAAAAGAAGCTGCTGGAACTGGGACGCACCCTGATGACCGATGCGCGGGTCATCCTCTTGGACGAGCCGGGGGCTGGGGTCAACCGCACGTTGCTGGCAGACCTAATCCGCTTTATTGAGTACCTCAACCGCGAGCGCGGCTGCACCTTCTGCATCATTGAACACGACCTGGATCTGGTGACCCGCCTTTGCCACCATGTGGTGGTCATGGCAGGGGGAAGGGTGTTAACCCAAGGATCCATGCAGGAAATTCGGCAAAACCCTGCCGTGCGCGAGGCCTATTTGGGATCCATCGCTTTGGCAGATGCCCTCAGCTCGGGGCCAGCCTCCACCCTCTCGCCGGAGGGATCCCCGCCATGACTCCTTTGCTCGAGATTCAAGATCTCTATAGCGGCTACCGCGGCGTGGACATCCTCAAAGGGATCCGCCTCAAGGTCAACCTGGGGCAAATCGTGGTGATCATCGGCCCCAACGGAGCGGGCAAATCGACAGTGCTTAAATCCCTCTTTGGGTTGGCCACCATCCGCTCGGGCCGAGTGCTGTTCCAAGGTTCTGACATCACGCATCTTGCTGCCGAGCAACTGGTGCGGCGGGGGATCGGCTTTGTGCCTCAGACCAACAATGTCTTTCCCTCCCTCACCGTCGAGGAAAACCTGGAGATGGGGGCCTTTATCCGACGAGACGACTACACTGCCCAACGGGAGCGGGTTTACGAGCTGTTTCCGCCGCTAAGGGAAAAGCGAAAGCAAGCGGCGGGATCCCTCTCCGGCGGGCAGCGGCAGATGCTAGCCATAGGGCGGGCGTTGATGGCGGAGCCGCAACTGTTGTTGCTGGATGAGCCGACAGCCGGCCTGTCGCCGCTGTATGTCGAGCAGACCTTTGCCCTCTTGCAAGAAATCAACCGCCTTGGCGTCAGCATCCTGATGGTGGAGCAAAATGCCAAGCAGGCCCTGAGCTTAGCGGACTGGGGCTACGTCCTCTCGATGGGAGAAAACCGCTTTGAAGATACTGGCCCCAACTTGTTGCGCAACCCCCAGGTGCTGGAGCTGTTTTTGGGGGGCTGAGACAGGAGCTAAGCAGAGCTAGCTAGTTGCAGCTGGCGCAGTTGGGCTGCTTGCTTGAGAAGAGCTTCCACGAAGCTCATCGCTTCCTGGGCGGAGTGGCCGGCAGCCAGTTGGGCCAGTTCTTCCCGGCGCTCCTTTTCTCCTAGAGGATCCACCCGCACGCAAGTTCGCCCTTCTTGCACCACTTTGTGAACCCGCAGGTGGTGATCCGCTAGGGCAGCAATCAAGGGTTGGTGGGTAACGCAGAGAACTTGGTGGCTACGGGCAAGCTGGTGCAGTTTGGCGGCAATGGCCTGTGCTACCTTGCCGGATACGCCGACGTCGATCTCGTCAAAGACCAGAGTAGCCACCGGATCGACGCGGCTGAAGACTGCTTTTAAGGCCAGGAGAAAACGGCTCATCTCGCCGCCGGAGGCAATGTCGGCTAGCGGTTGCAGGGGCTCCCCAGGGTTGGGACTAAACCAAAAGCTCACCTGATCCACCCCTTCGGCAGTGGGAGATCCGGCTTGAATCTGCACCTGGAACTGCACGCCGCTCATCCCCAGGGGTCTGAGTTCCTGCAGCAGGGCTCTCTCCAGTTTCCGGGCTGCCTGCTGCCGCAGTTGGGAGAGCCTCTGGCAGTGGTGCTCCAGCTCCTGGGCTGCTTGGTTCAGCTGCGCCTCTAGTTCCTCCAAGTCGGTGCTCTCGTCCCGCAGGCGGGCTAGCTCCACCTGGACCCGCTCCGCATGAGCCATCACCTCCGCCAAGGTGGGGCCGTATTTGCGGCAGGCCTGGCGCAGTTGAGCTAAGCGCCGTTCAATTTTGCTTAACCGACTGGGATCGGCCTCCAGGGCCTCGCCGTAGCGCAGCAGCTCCCGCCCCGCTTCCTCTACCTGCACGAGGGCGTTGCTAACCATTTCCGCCAAGGGGGCAAGCTCGGGATCCCGTTGAGCCATGCTCCGCAGCAGCCGCTCGGCCTGGGCCAAGAGATCGGCAATGGCTGGCGAGCCGCTGTCATTTTGGTAGAGCAGTTGGTGGGCGGCATGGCTTTGCTGCCGCAACTCCACCCGGTGGACTAGGCGCTCCCGCTCCCGCTCCAGTTTGCTCAGCTCCTCGGGATCCTCCAGGCGCAGGGCAGCCAGCTCTCGGGCTTGCAGCTCTAATAGATCTAGGCGCTGCAGGCGCAGTTGTTGAGTCTGCTGCCGGGACTCCATTTCAGCTTTGAGCTGGCTCCAGGTCTGGTAGCAAGCTGCCACCTGGGTCCGTGCCCGCAGCAGCTCTTCGCCGCCAAAGGCATCCAGCCAGCGGCGCTGGGCTTGGGGAGACTGAATTTGAGCCGTTTGCCCTTGGGCAGTGATCTCCAGCAGTTGGGAGCGCAGCCTGAGCATCTGGGCTTTGTTGACCACCACCCCGTTGACTCGCAGGCGGCTGGTGAGCTTGCCGCTACGCACCACCAGTTCGCGGCTGCAGACCAGGCCCTCTTCCAGGGGCTCGATCTGTTCCTGCTCTAGCCAGGCTTCCAGATCGGCATTGGGTTGAAAAATAGCTTCCACTAGGCCCCGCTGGCTGCCACTGCGCAAAGCCCGCGCTGGCCCCCCCAAAGCCGCATCGAGAGCCTCGAGAATAATGGACTTGCCTGCCCCCGTTTCCCCGGTAAGCACGTTGAGCCCTGCCCGAAAGGGGATCTCCAACTGCTCAATCAGGGCGAAGTTTTCAATCCGCAACAGGCGCAGCATACCCCACCTGCCCGACGCGTCGCTAGCAGTGGCTAGGGCAGTTCTGTCTCAGGTTAGCGCAGCTGCTCCTGGAGCGAGGTTAGAAAGGGAGGTGCCCTTAAGTCTCCGGCGTTTCCCCTGGCTTATCGACTTGCTCGGGCGCTGTGTCGAGGGTTTCGGGGGTTGCCGTTACCTCCTGAGCAGGAGGGCTAGGCTCGGCTTCTGGCTCTGGGGCAGCAGGGGGGATCCCGGCTTCAGGTTCAGAAGCAGCAGCGGTGGAGGGAACGGCTTCTTCTTGCTTTTGCCGCTCGTAGCGGCGCCGTTTGAGGGCTTCGTCCACCCAGACATAGACCAAGCTGAGAAGGGAGAGCCCTGCCGTTGCCACTAAAACCCAGAGTAGAGTGTTGTCTATCGCCATTAGGTGCAATCCACCAAACGCTGCTGCCTGTGGAGAAATGCTGCTTCCTGAATCTTACCGTCGAAGCTGCTTTGCCCAATCTTAAAAGACGGGATCCACACTTTTGCCATGCGCTACCTCAAGTTTTATAAACCCTACGGCGTGCTCACCCAGTTTACCGACCCGGCAGGGCGCCTCACCCTCAAGGCCTTCATCCCAGTGCCCAGCGTCTATCCGGTGGGGCGGCTAGATCGCGATAGCGAAGGACTGCTCTTGCTCACCGATGACGGCCAGCTCCACGCCCGCCTGATCGATCCCAAATTTGGCCACAAGCGCACCTACTGGGTGCAGGTGGAAGGGATCCCTACGCCGCAGGCTCTGCAACAGTTGCAAGAGGGAGTGATCATCCAGGGGCGAAAGACCCGACCGGCTGAGGTTAGAGTTCTGGCCGAGGAGCCGGATCTGCCACCGCGGGATCCGCCCATTCGCTTTCGCCGCTCCATCCCCACCACCTGGCTGGAGCTGACGCTGCGGGAAGGTCGCAATCGCCAGGTGCGCCGCATGACTGCTGCGGTCGGGATCCCGACGCTAAGGCTGGTTCGGGTAGGACTGGGCCCCCTTTCCCTAGCGGGGCTGGCTCCTGGCCAGTGGCAAGATCTCAGCGAGGCGGAGTTGGCCCACTTGCGGCAGTGCTGTTTTGGCCAGTCGCGCCGTCCTCGGCTCGGGCGGGAGTTAGGCTTACAGCACTCCTTTTGAGCTAGGGATCCCATCTTGTCGGCGCGGATCCCGTTCTACGGCCATGCGCAGGGCGCGGGCAAAGGCCTTGAAACTGGCCTCGACGATGTGGTGGGCATTGAGACCCGCCACCTGGCGGATGTGCAGGGTAAGCTGGGCGTGGTTGGCCACCGCCTGGTAAAACTCGCGCACCAACTGGGTCTCGTAGCGGCCAATGCGTTCGACAGTCAGCTCCAGACCATAGCTGAGGTGGGGGCGCCCGGAAAAGTCCAGCACCACCTGCACCAAGGCCTCATCCAAAGGCGCCCAAAAATGGCCAAAACGGTAAATGCCGCGCCGATCCTGCAGCGCCTGCGCCAGCGCCTGTCCCAGGGCAATGCCCACGTCCTCATTGGTGTGGTGGTCGTCGATGTGCAGATCCCCCACGGCCTTGATCTGGAGATCAATTAGCCCATGGGTGCTGAGCTGAGCCAGCATGTGGTCCAAGAAGGGGATCCCAGTGTCGATCTCGTACTGCCCTCTGCCATCGAGGTTGAGATGCACTTGAACGTCCGTTTCGTTGGTGCGGCGGTGAACCGAGGCCGTCCTGGGCTGCAGTAGGCGGGGGGAGTCGATGGCTGTCATGGCAAGGGTAGGGGAGCACTAGGAAGTCCCAGCTCTAGGATCGCACAGGTAGGGGTGTCAGAATCAGCGTCTTTGGCAAGGGGGGCAGGCGGGCTCAGGTTGCAGAGGGGGAGAGTGTTCCTTGCAGGATTGGCAGCAAGTTCAACGGGCCCTCAAGCAGTACTGGGGCTACGAGGCGCTACGCCCACCTCAGGAGCAGGTCATCCGCGCCTTGCTGGAGAAGCGGGATGCGCTGGTGGTGTTGCCGACGGGTTTCGGCAAGTCTCTGTGCTTTCAACTGCCGGCTCTGCTGCAGACAGGGCTGACCCTGGTGGTCTCGCCTCTGATTGCCCTGATGGAAGATCAGGTGCAGGATCTCTGGAAGCGCCGTCTGCCGGCGGCCTGTTTGCACAGCGAGCTGGATCCAGCTCTGCGCAAGCGGGTGTTGCGGGCTTTGGAGGAGAACCGGCTGCGTCTACTGTATCTGGGGCCGGAAACCCTCTTCAGCCCGCCAGTCTGGGAGCGGCTGCAGCAGGTGCCCCTCAACGGCCTCATTGTTGACGAGGCGCACACCTTGGTGCACTGGGGGGGATCCTTCCGGCCCGACTACCGCCGTCTGGGGTTGGTCCGCCCTGCCCTGGGCCAGCCTACCTTTCCCATTGCCGCCTTTACCGCCACTGCCGATCCCGAAACCCTCAGCCGCCTGCGCCACATCCTCGACCTGCAGAATCCGGAATGCATTCGCGCTGACCCGCTGCGAACCAACATTTCTCTCAACGTGGCGGTGGCCTGGAGCCCAGCGGATCGCCGTCGGCGCCTGCTGCGCTTTCTGGCGGAAAACCCCGGCTCGGGCCTGGTGTACGTGCGCACGCGACGGGATGGGGAGGAGCTGGCCGAGTGGTTGGGCCGCCACAACCAGAAAACCGCCACCTACCACGGCGGCCTGGAGGCGGGATCCCGCCGTCGGCTGGAGCGGGCCTGGCTGGAGGGCGAGCTGCGCTTTCTGGTCTGCACCAACGCCTTCAGCTTGGGGATCAACAAGCCCGACGTGCGCTGGGTGCTGCACTTTCACCCGCCCCCCAACTTAATGGACTACCTGCAGGAGGTGGGTCGGGGCGGGCGGGATGGCGGCCCTTGCCAGGCCCTGATGTTGGTCTCCGAGCCGACAGGCCTCTTGGATCCCACCGATCGCCAGCGCCAAGCCTATTTCTATTCCCAGCAGGAGCGCTTGCTGGCCCAGGCGCGGCGTTTGCTGCAAACGCTGCCCCCCCAGGGATCCTACGCCGACTTGCCCCCCGGAGAGACGCGGGTGGCCCTGGGCCTGCTGCAGGAGATGGGCTGTCTGCACTGGCCAGATCCCTTTCACTTTCAAGTGCTGCACCGCCGCTGGCAGCCGCCGCCGCGCCAGGATCCCTGGCGGGGGATGGACGACCTCATCCACAGCCGCGGCTGTCGCTGGCAGGTCATCCTGCGGCATTTTGGCTACCCTGAGAACCAGCCTGGTCTGCCCTGCGGCACCTGCGACCGCTGCCGGGCTTCCCAAAGGCGCTGATGGGTGCTTGCCCAGCCTTGTGGCCAGCGATAGGATCCCCTCGCTGAGGCTTTCCTGGAGTGTCCATGGGTGGTTCTGGATCCCCGGTTGCAGCGCTTGAGCAGCCCTTGTCCCTGGCAAAGCAGGTGGCGCAACTGCTAGTGGTGCCGGTCTCGGCCCGCCTGGGATCCCAGGCTCCTCCCCGAGAGGTTCTCAAGCGGCTGATCCAAGAGGTGGGGATTGGAGGCATCTGGATTACCGATGGCCATGTGGCTGAGGCCCTGCTCCTCATTGAGGAGGCGCAGTCTTGGGCGACTCTGCCCCTTCTTGTGGCAGCCGAGGCCAGTCGCGGCCTGGCTCTGCAGGGAGCCACTTCCTTCCCCCACCCCCTGGGCCTGAGCCGCCTGGGCTCTGAGGCCGAGCGCTGGGCGGAACAGTGGGGAAGGATCACGGCGCGGGAGGCGGCGGCCATCGGCATCAACTGGCTGCTTGGCCCGGTGGCTGAGCCCCTGGGGCAGGGTCTAGCAAGACTGGCGCTGGCAGAGGAGCCACAGCTGGCGTTGCAACTGGCGCGGGCCTTTGTGCGCGGCTGCGAGCAAGCGGTTCCGGAGGGGATTCTAACCACCGCCAGAGCCTTCCCCGGCCAGGGCTGGGCAGAGGGGCGGGCCAACCCCCTGCTGTTGCTAAAGCCAACTGCTGACCCCTGGTGTCCTCGCCTAAGCCTCACCTTGGAGGAGCTGCAAGCAGGACCCTGGCTGCCGTTCCGCGGTCTGGTGGACCAGGTAGGAGCCATCTCGGTTGCGCCAGTGGTGCTGCCGGAGTGGGACGAGCGCTGGCCGCTCTCTCTTTTGCCGGGGCGGCTGACCCAGCTGCTGCGCCAAGAGTGGGGGTTTAGCGGTCTCATTGTGGCAGAGGGCCTCGACCAAAACTTCCTAGCCAACCTGGCTGATCCCCCCCTGCTGGCGGTGCGGGCTCTCCAGGCCGGCGCCGACCTCCTTTTGGCCCCTCCCGACCCTTTGGCGGCTGTCGCAGCCATTGTGGAAGCTGTGCAGCGGGGATCCCTAGACCCCCAGGCCATTGCCCAGTCGGTAACGCGGCTGCTGCGGGCCAAGCAGCGGCTTTTTCCCTCCGCCTCGGCCCTACTCAAGCAGGTGTGGCCGCCCCTGGCAGAAACGGACTTTAGCTTGCTGCCTGGCTGGATGGGGGCTCAGGTCAACCGCGGTTTTCCCGACGAGCACCTAAAACCCCTGCTGCTGGGGGATCCCCTCGCCAAGGATTCACCCCTTGCCAAGCTGTTTAGCGCCCGCTCCCACCTTCCTAGGGCTGCCCAATTGGGATCTCTTCTAGCCGAGAGCGACATTGCCCCTTGTCAGGCAGCCATGGCCCGCGGCGGAGTGACCGGCGGTCAGCCTCTGCCTCTCCCCTTGCCGCCTGGCAGTTGGAACTGGATCTGGCAAGATCTCTCCCTGGGCGCTGAGGCAGTGCTCCTAGCCGAGTCCCCTGCCCTAAGCATTCCCGCGAGCTTGGGTCTTCCGCCCCTACTCAGCCATTCCCTTACCCCCTTGAGCTTGCTGGAGGCAGCCCTCAGTAGCGGCGGCCAGTTGATTTTCCAGGCCTTTGTCCACGAGGCTCTGCCCAACTACGTGGTGGATTGGCTGGGGCGGTGGCGGGAGCGGATAGCAGCCGTTGTTACTTATGGAAACTTGGCGGTTTGTCATCGCCTCCAGAGTTACTTTCAATGGGCCAACGCCATCCACAGCCTCAACGCCGATCCCCTTGCTCAATTGACAGTCATGCGACGCCTGTTTCCCAGCCGACCCCTGCTGGCGAAGGGCAGGCTTCAGCAAGCTGCTGCAGATCATTAAGAGAAAGTAAATGCCGTTACGGATTGTTGGCAGGAAGGGGCTCCTAAGCTATTGTATTGGTGGAAATGTAAAAGATTGAAACGTCTCTCTCAGGGTTGTCGGCTGTGCCTTTCTTTTTCCCCCACCTCGACATTTCCGGTAGCCCTCGCTTGGCTTCTGGCGGGGGAGGAGGGCAAGCCTGCTCTCAGCCCTCCAGGTGGCAGCCCCTGAGCCCATTTTTTGCCCTCCTGCAGGCGATGTGGTCAGTTGACTGGGCGAGGAACCTGGGATTGAGTCTAGCTCTTGTGGGTCTAGCGGTCTTTGGCTGGAGTTGGCTAGCGGCAGCCATGCGGCCGGATCCCTACACCGAGGCTGTTTTAAGTCTAGAAGGGCAAGCCAGCAGGGGAGCCTCGCTATTTGCCCTTAACTGTGCGGCTTGCCATGGCGAAGAAGGGGATGGCCGCGTGGGCCCCAGCCTGCGGGGAGTAAGCAGCCGCCGCTCCGACCGGTTTATCATTGACCGAGTAACTAGCGGCAAAACCCCGCCCATGCCCCAGTTTCAGCCCGATCCCCAAGCAATGGCAGACTTGCTTAGCTACCTGAAAACGCTCTGAGGCCGGCTCATGGGCCTGACACAGCAGCTTGCTTGCTATGCTCTCTGGCTGGCCTCCGTTTTTGCTTTTGCGGAATGGCTGCGCTCCCAGCAGGTAGACGGCGAATGGGTGCGCAAAGTTATCCACATTGGCGTAGGCAACATCATCTTGCTGGCCTGGGCCCTCCAGGTGCCCCGCTGGGTGGGAGTGGGGTTCTCCCTGGTGTTTGCGGGCTTGGCGCTGCTCTCCTACCGGGTGGCCATCTTGCCTAGCCTAAACGGCGTTGGGCGGCGCAGCTTCGGTACTTTTTTTTACGCTGTCAGCGTTGGTCTATTGCTCTTCTGGTTTTGGCGGCCCCAGCAACAAGTTTTCGCTGTCATTGGCATTCTGGTGATGACCTGGGCCGATGCCCTGGCAGGGCTGGTGGGCAAAAGTTGGGGCAAACACCTGTATCGACTGGGATCTCTCCAAAAAAGCTGGGAGGGATCCCTGACCATGTGGGTGGTGAGCAGTTTGGTGATGGCACTGCTGCTTGTGGGGTACTTTGGCTTCTCCCCCTTGTTGCTTGCTGTCAGCGTCGGGGTGGGGGGGGTGGCCATGGGCTTGGAGATGTTGTCTTGGTGGGGGCTGGACAATCTGACTGTGCCATTGGGCAGCGCCAGTCTCTGCTTTGCTCTGCTGCAGCTTCTCAACTATTTGTAACGCTTGCTATCAGTTACATGGCCAGACTAAGCCCAGGCCCAGCAGGGGCTGCTCTTCCTGCTGCTGCAAACTAGAGGTGGGACTCGTCGCCGCTCAGCAGCCAGGTAACCGAGACTCCCAGCGCCTTGGCAAAAGCCACCAGTTCTTTGTCGATGACGCGCCGTTTGCCCTTTTCCACCTGGCCAACCTTGACGTAGTCCAAATGCACACCGTACTTGGCCAGGCGACCCGCCAGTTGATCCTGGGTTAGCTGCAACTTCTCTCGTACCCAGCGCACCCGCTCTCCAATCAAGTTGGCCGCAGGGCGGTGCTGGTCCTTTCCAGCTTGGGGGGTCTGATGGCTTCTCCGGCGCCCCATGGTAGCCTAAGCTAGCACGATTTTGTCGGAGCAGGTAGCCTAGCTGTCTCCTAGGCATCCTACATCAAGCTCTGGATCGAAAATTGCTCACAGCCGTTTATGTCCAGGATGCTTGACCTATCAATCTCCGTTACTCCCGCCTACAGGGAAGAGAATTCTTAGCAAGAATGACTAGCATGATCGATTTTCGCTTACACAGGAGGAGAAACTTTCCTAGACTAGGGAGTGAAGTTCTCTCCTCAGGTGGCTGTGGTTTTCTCTCGTCCTTTATCCCCTCAGGAGCTCGAGGAGCCCTGGCCGGAGGCTCTGGATTCGGCTGCAGAGGCTGATTTAGAGGCCGGTAGCCGGCGCCTCAATGAAGATGCGGTCGATCACTACTTGAATACGATTGGCCGGGTGCCCCGCATCGATCACGCGGAAGAAATCGAGCTGGCGCGCAAAATTCAGCAGAAGCTGCTCATTGATCAAGCCCGCAAGGAATGGCGGCAGCAGCGGGGGCAGGATCCCAGCGATGAGGAATTGGCGGCAGCCCTGCAGATCCCTGTAGCTACTCTGCGCTCGCGCATCCGCCAGGGAGAGCAAGCTCAGCGCAAGCTCATCAACGCCAACCTGCGTCTGGTGGTCAGTGTGGCCAAGAAGTACCTCAACCGGGGGGTGCCCTTTCTGGACTTAATCCAAGAGGGCAACATGGGCCTCATTCGAGCCACTGAGAAATTCAATGCCGAGCGAGGTTTTCGCTTCAGCACCTACGCCCACTGGTGGATTCGCCAAGGCATTACCCGCTGCATTGCCAACCAAGCCCGAACCATCCGCCTGCCAGTGCACATGGTGGACAAAGTGCGCTTGCTCAAGCGCACCAACCGCGAGCTCATGAAGGCCCGAGGACGGCGGCCTACCGAAGCCGAGCTGGCTGAGGCACTGGGCATCAAGATCAAGAAGTTGCGCCTGATCCAACAGGCTGCCGCTTTGCCTCTGTCGTTGGATGTGCCGGTTGGCCAGGAAGGGGAAAGCCGCCTGGGAGATCTGCTGCCGGATGAACGGCAGGAGCAACCCTTTGAGGAGATCCTGGAGCAATCCCTGCGGCAAGATGTGCGTTCTGCCCTGCAGACCCTGAAGCCCATTGAGAGGCAAGTGTTGGAGTTGCGCTATGGGCTAGACGGGCAAAGGGCAAGAACCCTGCAAGAAGTGGGGGATCACTTTAACTTGACGCGGGAGCGGATTCGGCAGATCGAACGGGATGCCTTGCGCAAGCTACGGGTGGGCCGTTCTTCGCGAACTTTGGTGCAGTACCTTCGCTAGGTTTGGCTCCAGGGGCTACTAAGGACTCGCTACAGAGATAGACCCAGCTTCAGGCCCAGCAGGGCATGGGTAAAGAGCAAGCAAAGAATGAGGCTGCCCAAATAGGCATGGGCTGTGCGCCAGGTCTCACGGTTGCCGCCAAAACCGCTCAGGGACAAAGCACTGTTGGCCGCCAGCAGCAGCAACACCAGGGATCCCGTCCAGAAGTGAGGGCTCCTCAGCAGGGGCTGGCCCTGCATCACAAGAGAAAGAAGGCCGCCGGTGTAGCCCAAGGCAATGAAGGTGGCCATCCAGGGGGCTACTTTGCGGTGATCCAAGAGGGGCTTTTGGGCCGATTCCGATAGGGAGCCCCCGCCTGCCAGGCGCAAGACCCGCCCCCGCCAGCCCGTTAGGCCAACAAAGCTGCCCATGACCACTACCACAATGCCCATCATCAGAGGATGTCCCCATTGCACAACTGGTTGGGGCAGGTTGAAGCCAGCAAAGAACTGGGCTACTGGCTGCAAGGCAGCCGTCAGCGACTCGGAAACTGCCGACAGATCGGGCAAGGCCAAGCCCAACATCGGGATCCCTCCACTAGCGCCACAAACCCACAGTCTGTAACAAATCTACAACAAACCTACCCTGGATGACAGCGGCTAGCCAGAGGCTTCAGGGGAACACCTGGCGACGGTAAAATGTCTAGCGGTGAAGGGGCGGCCGAGGGCAGATCCCTGGCTGCAGACGCTAGCGAGCACAACGGAGTTATTCCCATGGCCAAGTTGTTGTTGGGGGATCAGTCCTTTGAGGTGGAGCTGCTAACGGATGTGCCCACCAATTGGCCTGGAATTAAAGTCATGTCCAAGGGAGCTAAGCTAGATATCCCCCCAGGAACGGTGGTGAGGGTGGAGTCCGAGGATGACCACATAGCGGGCTCCTACAAGGTGGTCTATCGTTTGGCACCTGCCTATCCCCGCAGCTGGCGACTCCTCTTGGAGCGGGCAACTGCCGAGATCCCTCAGGAAGCTGCAGCTTCCCCATCCAAGGCTGCCCCAGCTAGCCCTGCCTCAGGCCCCTCGGCGTCCAACCGCGATAAGGTCTTTACCATCAAGGTATCCGGCCTGGTAGGAGGAGGCGTGCGCAAGAGCGTTGTCGAGTACAAAGTGCCCTTCAGCCGGCTCTCCCAAGAAGTTAAGCGGATTACCCAAATGGGAGGCAAAATCGTCAGCATTACGGAGTCCAATTTGTTGAGCAACCTCAGCTAACTTGCCCAGAAGGCAGCTGGGGCGGTGAGCTGTGGCTCTGCTGGATCCCCACCAGCAGATGAGGGTGGTAGGCTAACGCTGGTTTTGCCGGTGAGGAGGAGAACATGACGTCTCGACAGCCGCCGAGGCGCTGGGGTGGCTATCCAGTCCCTAGCGCAAAAAGGGGAAGCCAGCTCCCTCCTTCCTCCTTCCGCCACCGAAGTTTTTCTGCTTCCGTACGGCAACTGCCAACGAAGTTGCGCTTCCGGCTCCTCGGCTTGTTGGCCTTATTAGTCACGGTGCTGGGGTTTGGAGCCGGCGCCCTAGCGGCCTGGGTAACTGCTCATCCCAACTGGGCCAGCCGCCTGCTGGGGCTAGGGCCTGCAGCCGAGATACCAGCTCCCCGCGCCCAAGCCAAGGCGGCCCAACAGCGCCTGACCCTTCCCCAAGAGCCGCAACTGAAGCGAGATCCCTTCGTTCTTCATCCCACAGCCAGCTTCTCTTACGTGCCGGCCATCATGTACCACGACGTGGTAGCTGGCCGCAAACAGGTCTGGTTTGACACCACGGTAGCCGAGCTGCGGCAGCACTTCGAGGCCATTAAGCAGGCGGGGCTGACCCCCATCCACATTGACCAACTGTACAAACACCTACGCGACGGGGATCCCTTGCCGGAAAAGGCTATTTTGCTGACCTTTGACGACGCCTACCTTGGCCTGTACGAGAACGCCTACCCGCTTCTAAAGGAGTACAACTACCCCGCCACCTACTTTGTGCAAACTGGCTTTGTCGGCGTGCCCACCGGCAAGGATCACTTTACCTGGGATCAGATGCGGGAGATGGACGCCAGTGGGTTGATCGACTTTGCCGCCCACACCGTTAACCATCCTCCCGACCTGCGGGTGCTGGACGACGACCGTCTGCGGCGAGAAGTGTTTGACTGCAAGGCCAAGCTGGAGCAGGAGCTGGGCCACCCCATCTACTACTTTGCCTATCCCGAAGGCAATCGGGACGAGCGGGTGAAGCGGTTTCTTGCCGAGGCGGGCTACCGGATGGCTTTCACCATGGATCCTGGCTTTACAGGCCAGTCTCCCAACCTGCTGGAGGTGCGCCGCTTCAACCAGTTTCGCCTCACCGAAGCCATTATTGGCGCTCGCACCTTCACCCTTGGCCGCAGCCCCGACTACTGGCTGGATGTTACTCAGCCGTTGGCTTTGACTGACGAAGTGATTGACGGGGTGCGGGTACTCACCATCCGCGGCGGACGGCCAGCCACGGTGCACGCAGAACGGCGCTACGAGGTAAGGACCCTAGTCCAGCGCTACCAGGCCGATGCGGGCATTAACGGCAGCTTCTTCTCCATTCCCTGGATTAACTCCGCTAGCAACGTCATGGTGGGGCCGGTGATGGCTGCCAACCACAAGACCTTCATCCCCGGTCGCCCCGAAGATGACAAGGTGCTGCGGGGTCGCCCCCTGGTGCTGCTGGGCAGGGATCGGCTGCGCTTTGTGCCCTTTGATCCCGACACTATGACCCGGCTTGAGAACATCCGCCAGTTGATGCCGGATGTTACGGATCTGTTTGTGGCGGGCCTGTGGCTGGTTAAGGACGGCCATGCCCTCTCCCAGGCGGAGATCGATTCCTTCCGCCTCTCTAGCGCCGCCGAGTTTCGCCCCAGGGCTTTCTTTGGGGTGGACAACCAAGACCAGGTAGTGATCGGAGTTACCAAAACCCACGTCAACGCCGCCATCCTGGCCCGTCTTTTGCCCAAAAGTGGGATCCGCGAGGCGGTGCTGCTGGACTCTGGCTTTAGCACCTCGCTGGTCTACCAAGGGGAGATCCTCGCTACTGGCCATGCCGGCCCCAACCAGCCCAGCCGCCCTGTGCCCCATGCCATTCTGCTCTACGACCTGAACCGCCTATGGGCAAGGGATCCCCATCCAGAAGCCGAGGCTGGCTCTGAGGGAGATCGGCTGGAAGGGCTGGTGCAACTTTTGCCGGCTAGCGACCAAGAGGCAGCCAGGGCCCAACTGAAAAGCATTCTGGCCGGCCAGCGCACTTTGAGGCAGGGGGATCGGGGCCCGGCCGTAGTGGCGGTGCAACTGGGGTTGAGCCACCTGGCTGCTCAGCAGGGACGGCTGGATCTGCTCCCCTCTGGCCCCGATGGCGTGTACGGCCAAGAACTGGCCCAGGCAGTGGCGGAATTGCTGCTAGCCGAACCTGGGCGCAGTGAGGAGGGATCCCCTCTAGCAACCCCTACACCCCTAGGCGCGGGAACTGCCCCTCTGTCTGGAGGCGGGGACGCCATCGACGCCCAACTGCTGAAGCGGCTGCTGGAGCGGGTGGACTTCTCTCCTAGCGCTGTGCTGGTGGATACGCGCCTGGAGCGGCCAACTTGGCCTCTGGAGCGCAAGCCAACCCGGAAACTGCTGCCCAGGGTGGCTCTAGATTGAGCTATGGCTGCAAAGAGTCGGTGAGCGCAGCATTTAACCTCAAGCTGAGGCCAAAGCTAGGCCAGGTTCCCTTGGTTTGCGGGGTGAAGTTTGTCACCCCCTGGGTTCTGACAGCAGCCGGGCTGATTGCGACTGTTGAAAGTGGCCAAGGGGGGTTGGGACCTGGAGGGATATCCTTTCTGAAGCTGGTTTTGCTATCTTGCTTTCAATACTTTTCTGCTGCTTCCTATGGCTTCTTCTGCTTCAGCAGATCTGCCTCGCCCTCTTCTACAAGCAGAGGTTGCTCGTCTAGACAGCCTCCGCTACAACGAACAGGGTTTGATCCCGGCCATCGTGCAGGACTACCTGGATGGGACGGTGCTGATGATGGCCTGGATGAACCGGGAGTCCCTGCAAAAAACTTTGGAAACAGGCCGCACCTGGTTCTGGAGCCGCTCGCGGCAGGCGCTGTGGCCCAAAGGAGAAACTTCTGGCCACGTCCAGTGGGTCAAGCAAATCCGCTACGACTGCGACAGCGACGCGCTGGTCATCTTGGTGGAGCAGGTGGGGGATGCGGCATGCCACACGGGGGCACGGAGCTGCTTCTTCCGCCCGCTGCAAGGGGATCCCATTCCGGCAGCCGATACCCTGTCGCAGGTGTTTGCCGTCGTCAAAGCCCGCCAGGCGGATCCCCGGCCCGATTCCTACACCAGCAGCCTGCTGGCCAAGGGAGACAACGCCATCCTGAAAAAACTCGGCGAGGAGACGGCTGAGGTGGTGATGGCGGCAAAGGAGGGGGACAAGACAGCCCTGGCCCGCGAGGTGGCGGATCTCTGGTACCACTGCCTTGTGGCTCTTGCTCACTATCAGGTGGATATTCGGGATGTCTATCGCCAGCTCCAAGCCCGTCGTTCCCCTCAGTGAAGGTGCTCTGTCCAAGGGAGGGGAGCCGCTTTTGGAGGAGATGGATCAGCCCCCAGCCAAGACCCCCTTGGAGTTGCAGGCCGGGCGACGGGGCCAGGTGGATCTGGAAACCGATCGGGAGACGTTGGCTTGTTACCTGCGGGGCCATGGCCAGTGGATCCAGCGCTGCTTCCAGCCGTTGCGAGTGGAGCCCCTCTCTGCTGAAACCTACAGGCTGCAGTTCTTCCGCATGGGCGGCCTAGGATTTGAGCTGGAGCCCAGCTTTGGGATCAAGATTTGGCCGGAGGAAGATTACCTATTTCGGCTCACCTCCATTGAGCTGCCGGGGGATGCTGCCCTGCCCTATCGGGTGGATTGTCAGGCCAGCTTCCGGCTGGAGGAGCTGCCGGGATCCCCTGCCACCACCCGTGTCCACTGGGATCTCCATCTGGATGTGCGCCTGCATTTGCCCAAGTTTTTGCACGTTCTGCCGCGCAAGTTGGTTCAGGGAGTGGGCAGCCAAGTGGTGCAGCAGGTTACCCGCAGCCTCAGCAATCGCTTTACTCACAATGTCTGCAGCGATTTCTACCGCTCCGTTGGTCGTCCCCATCACCCCTATCGCTTGGTTACGGTGGAGGATAGGGCGTGATGCCGTTGCGGGCAGGCTGCTCGGCCTTTCCCGCCAGCCGGTGTAAACGTCGTGCTGTCCTCAAAAACACGACCTTGATGGGAGGTGCGGAGGAACCATCAGACGCGGAAATCCTCCGCTAGTTGTGCCGTGGAAGAGACAGCCGCTGCCAAAACTGAATCCTGTTCCCGCCGAACCTCGCTTGGGTCTCCCCGCGCTGCGCAAGAGGTGGGCAGACCGCGGTAACGGGAGAATAGCGCCCTTCAGGGGTAGGTGGTGGCATCCACCTCGGCGCACCGGTGTAGCCTGCAAGGAGTAAGTAAAGAATCCCACCTCCAGGGTTGGGGAGAATGCCAACCCCTTATTGGGGCACGTGCCTACCATTCAACCCCTGCCAGAGCTTCTTCCGGCCCCACCAGAGCAATGGCTGCGTTAACTAGGTAGGTTTTTGCGGCCTGCTGGAGCTGGGCAGGTGTGAGCTGCCTCACCCTCTGCAAATACTGCTGGTCGAACTCCATGCCCAGGCCCAGAATCTCGTACCAGCCGGCCAGCTGCGCCACCTGGGCGTTGGTCTGTTTGCTGAGGGCATGTTGGCCCAACAGCTTGCGCTGGGCCATCTCCACTTCCTCATCGCTAAGGAGGGTTTTGTGTAGGCGATGGATCTCCGCCTGGAGGCGCTCCAGGGCCACTGGAGTGTTCTCCGCTGCCGTGCCCAGGTAGGCCACAAAAGGGGCAGGATCCCGGCGGGTGGCAAAGAAGGCCGAGACCTCATAGGCCAGGCCACTGCGCTCCCGCAGCTCCACAAACAGGCGGCTGGACAGGCCGCTGCCTAGGTAAGTGGCCAGCAGCTTCAGGGCCGGATAATCCGCAGAAGCAGCGGGGGATCCGCGAAAGCCAAGCACAATCGTTGTCTGCTGGGTGGGTTGGAATAGCTTTCGCAGTTGCGGCTTCTCCAAAGGGGGCAGCGACAGGTCTAGTTCAGGGGCAGGCGGGCTGGCGCTCACCCAATCTCCCAGGACAGCTTCCACTTGGGCCGCCATCGTCTCCGGCAGCTCTGGACCGATTACCGCCATCACCATTCCCTCCGGGCGGCAGTAGGTGGCGTGGTAGACCAGCAAGTCCTCCCGGGTCAGGGATCCCACCGTCTCCAGCCATCCCAGCTCGGGAAGGGCATAGGGGTGATCCCCATAGAGGGTCTGCTGAACCTGGTTGAAGGCAAGGCTGAAGGGTCGCTCCTGTTGGGCGCGAATGGTCTGCAACAGCAGCTCCCGCTCGCGCTCTACCTCCGCTTCCGGAAAGCTGGGCTCCCGGAGGATTTCCGCAAGCAACCTCAGCAGCTCGGGGAAATCAGCCGCCACACACTGTAGCGCGACCTCGAGACAGTCGGCAGAGCTTTCCACCCCAAGCCCAGCCCCTAGGGATTCCACCCAGGCAGCAATGGCCTGGGAGTCGCGCTGCTGGGTGCCCTTGGTGAGGACAGCCGCCAGCAAGTGGCTCAAGCCTGCCTGCTGCGGTCGCTCCACCCGGCTGCCGCCGCGAAAAAAACAGTGAGCAGCCAGGATTTCCGTTGCCGGATTCTGGCCCAACAGCAGCGTGATGCCGTTGCTCAGGCGAAGGCGCTGTAAACGGCCACGTTGCATGGCAAAGAGAGGGAAGCTCCTAGGGGCAAGGGATCTACCGGCAGGCCAGTTGCAGCTCCGAAGCTGCAGCAGCGCCAGAGGCAGCCGGCTTGAGCAAGACCACCACGTAAGCCTCCGGAGAGAGGTACTGCTGAGCTAGCTCACGGACTTGGGCTGGGGTAAACGCTTGCAACAGCTCCAGGTACTCCTGCAGGCGCTGCACCCCAACCAGGGTCTCGTAGTAGCCGTAGATGCTTGCCAGTTGGCTAGGCGACTCGGCAGAGAAGAGGAGTTCGTGGGTCAGCAGGCGCCGCGCTCGATCTAGCTCAGCCTGACCGATACCCTCCTGCTGCAGCTTCTCAATCTCGCGCAAGATTGTTGCCTCCACCCGCTCCAGGTTTTCCACTTCCAGGCGAGCACTAATGCAAAAAAGCCCCCCCTCTTTCAGCACCAGTGAAGAACAGCCCACCCTCCTCACCCAGCCGCGCTGCTCTCGCAACAGATGCACCAGCCGCGAAGTACGGCCTCCCCCCAGTACCGCGGCCAACAGCTCCAGGCCGCAAACCTGCTCCCAGGCCTCGAGGCTGACGGTGGGCCAGGCCAATTTTAGACGAGCCTGCTCCAGGCGGGTATGGGTGCTCTCGCGGCGCAGGATCCCTTGGGGACGAGGCTGAGGCGGGATTGGGGGCCTTGTCCAGGCAGAGCCGCTGGCAGGATCCC
Organism: Synechococcus sp. WC10meta; assembly: GCF_047461475.1. Taxonomy (NCBI): domain Bacteria; kingdom Bacillati; phylum Cyanobacteriota; class Cyanophyceae; order Synechococcales; family Synechococcaceae; genus Synechococcus; species Synechococcus sp. WC10meta. Next base: position 130,247 of record NZ_JANSHF010000002.1, on the reverse strand, counting down.
CAAACTCTCTTTCCACGAGCGCCAGCACCTGGTCCGGATCAATGCCTCCCGTCACCACCACCGTCATGTACTCGGGTCGGTACCAGCCGCGGTGGTAGGCGCGTAGCAGCTCTGGGGTCAACCCCATCAGGCTTTCTGGCGTGCCCAGCACGGGTCGCCCATAGGGGTGCTCCACCCCAAAGGCAGTTTCCAGGAGAAGCTGATAGGCCGTGTGCCCTAGGTTGTCGGCAGCGCGGCGAATCTCCTCCAAAACCACCTGGCGCTCCCGCTCCATCTCCTCCGGAGGGATCCTGGCCCGCAACACTGCCTCCGCCAGATAGGGCAAGGTATCCGGCAGGTCGGTGGCAGCTACGGTGATGTAGTAGTGGGTGTAATCCTGGCCAGTGGCAGCGTTGGTGATCCCTCCCCGCCCTTCAATAACCCGATCCAGCTCCCCGGGGGCCAGCCGCTCGCTGCCCTTAAAGACCATGTGCTCCAGAAAGTGGGATATGCCCAGCCACTGCGGCGGCTCGTTGCGCCCGCCTGTTTGGACCCAGACGTCCACCGTGGCCGAATCGGCAATGGGAAGGGGGTGAAGAATGACGCTTAGCCCGTTGTTTAGGCGATGGGTGTAAGCAGGAAGAAGACGCGGTGCGCGGCTCAAGGTCAAAGTTCTTAATCAGCAGGGAACAAACTTAATCTTACTCGCACAACCGCCGCTGAGAGCCTTCAGGGAGCAATTGGGTTCATCTTTACTAGTCTTGGGAAGGGGTATCCGTTGATCCTGGCCGCAACAAGCTGGGGGATCCCTCGCCAACTAGGCTCTCTTCTACCTGAAAGCCAGGCGGCCATTCTTCACTTTCACGCACCCGCTGCACCACTTCCTTAGGCAGGGTCACTCCCAGCTCCCGCGCGGCTACGGCCACCACGTCTCCCCGATCGATCAGGCCGGCAATGGCGCCGCTGGGGGTGAAGACCAAGACTCGGCGCGACTCCGCCTGGCCCATCATCTGGATGACCTGGACAATGGGAGTTTCCTCCCGCACCCCTTGAAGTTGCTCCATTGGCTTGAGAATGGCTTTGAGGGTGAGGTGATCCCACTGGCTGCGCTCGATGTCGTTGAGCAGTTCCGGCCTAACCAGGCCCCGGTAGCGACCGTCTTCCTCGGCAAAGTACACTTCCTGAACGCCTCCTGCGGTCTCTGGCTGGAGGGAGGCAGGGATCAGGTAGCGATCGACAAACTCCCGCAGGCTCATGCCCGCATCCACCACGCGAAAGCGGCGGCTCATGACATCTGCGGCCTTCAGGCGAGCCAACACCCGCTGCAGCTGCGCATACTGCTCGTAGCGACGGGCGCTATTTAAAATAAACAAGCCAATTAGCCCCGTCCAAAGGCCATTGAGGCTCCCCAAAAATACCACTACTAGACCCAGGCCCACCAAGCCCCAGCCCACTCCCTGGCCAGCTCGAGCTGCCCACAACATGCCCTTTTGCCGATCCCCTGTCCAACCCCAGATGGCTGCTTTAAGCATCTGCCCCCCATCCAGGGGCAGCCCTGGCAGCAGGTTAAACAGGGCAATCACTAGGTTGATGGCAGCCAAGCTGGCAAGCATTGAGGTCAGCGGCGACCCTGGCCCAACCCAAGCTCCAGCCACGCTGAAGAGGACAAACAAGCCCAAACTGAGAAGGGGCCCTGCCAAAGCCACCCAAAAGGCGCCCAGGGGGCGAGGCACTTCCCGCTCAATGGCCGCCATGCCGCCAAAGATGAACAGGGTGATGGAGCTCACCCGTACTCCATAGGCCCGGGCGACTAGGCTGTGGGCCAACTCATGGGCCAATAGCGAAAGAAAAAGCCCCACCGCTGGCACCACCCCGTAGGAGAGCACCAGCAGCAGAGCCGCTGGAAACCAGGTGTAGTCGAGGAACAAGGGGATCCCCCACAAATTCCCGATGCGCAGGCGACTGGTCATGGCCTTAACTCCTACACAGCTCTTGCCCAGGAGGGCTTTTAGGACAGCAGGCAACCTTTCTCCTTGGGATCCCTTTCTTTCCACTCTAGCCCTTTCCGGGACTTCGCAGCGAATCCTTGTGGTACCCTGGGTAGCTGTCCAGCAAACCAGGCAACCCTGCTAGAGCGGCCGGGTTAGCCACAGTGACCCTATTTTTTTGTCCCTCTTTCTGGGGGACGACGGAAACAGCTATGGTATCGACTTCCTCCTACGAGCAGAGCAAAGCGGTACCCTCGCCCCAGGAACAAGCGCCAGGTTTTGTAGACGAGTTCCCCGCGACAGCCCCAACGGCTGCCCCAGTGTTCTACCGCACCTATAGTCGGCGCCGCCCCGATGGCAGCCGCGAGACTTGGAGTGACGTCTGCGATCGCACCCTGGCCGATATTGCCCGCCTAGGGCGCCTTACTCCCCAGGAGCGGGAGCTGTTGGAACGTCTGCAGCGGCAGTTGAAAGCGTTGATCTCAGGTCGGGCCCTGTGGGTGATGGGCACCGAGTGGATCCAGAAGCCGGAAAACTACTCCGGCGCCTACAACTGCACTAGCCTCACCGTGGTGGACTGGCGCTCCTTTGGCCTGATGATGGATCTGGCCATGATGGGCTGTGGCACGGGAGCGGTGCTGGAGCCTCAGTTCATCAGCCAGTTGCCCCCCATCCTCAACCGCCTAGAGGTGCAGGTAGTAGGATCCATTGGTGCCACCCCCCCCGAAGCGCGGCAGGAACACACCCGCATCCAGCGCCAGGGCTCTCACGTGCACATCCAGGTGGGCGATAGCCGCCGCGGCTGGGTGGAGTCTTACCAAGCTCTCTTGGAGCTGGCGGCGGATCCCAGTTTTGGGGGTCAGGTGGAGGTGACGGTGGATCTCAGCCATGTGCGCCCCGCTGGGGAGCGGCTAAAAGGGTTTGGGGGCGTGGCCAACCCCATCAAGCTGCCCGGCTTGTACCAGCGCTGTGCCGCCATCCTCAACAAAGCCGTGGGCAGGCAACTGAACTCGGTGGAGTGCTGCCTGCTCATTGACGAGGCGGCCGCAACGGTGGTGGCGGGGAATATCCGCCGTAGTGCAGGTATGCGCCAGTTTGCCGCCGACGACGAGCTGGGATCTAGCGCCAAAGACAATCTCTGGCAGCAGGACGAGCAGGGCAACTGGAGAATTGACCCTGAGCGAGATGCCCTGCGCATGGCCAACCACACCCGGGTATTTCACCGCAAGCCAACGCGGGAAGAGTGCATTGCTGCCGTGCGCAAGCAGTTTTACTCCGGCGAGGGGGCTATCCAGTGGGCTGGGGAAGCCGTAGCGCGGGCCAACGCCGACCTAATCAACACCCCCGAGCTGAAGCGGGAGTTCCTCAACGTCTATGCCTCGGAGGGACCCGAGGGAGCTAGGCGCTGGATAGAGGAGCGGCAGGCAGCTAGTAGCTCTCCGTCTGTCCAACCGCCAACGTGGCATAGGGTGCAACGGTATGGGCTGAACCCCTGCGTTACCGCAGACACTTGGATCCACACGGGCGACGGCCCGCGCCAGGTGAAAGACCTTATTGGCAAGCAGCACAGCACCTACGTCAACGGCGAGCTATTCAGCACGACCCCAGAGGGGTTTTTCTACTCCGGCACCAAGCCCGTGCTCAAGCTGGTGACCCAGGAGGGATTTTCTCTTCGGCTGACGGGCAACCATCGTGTTCTCAAAGTCATTGCCCAGACTCCAAAGGCGCAATACACGGAATGGGTGCCGGCAGAAGAGCTCCGCCCGGGCGACCGCATTCTGCTGCACAACCATCGCGACCTAACCCCCTGGGATGGTGAGGGGACCTGGGAGGAAGGCTGGCTCTTGGGGCATTTGCTGGGCGACGGCAGCCTTGCCACAACCCAGTGGAATGACACGGCTGTACTGCGCTATTGGCAGGATACGCAGCAGGAGATGAGCCTACACGCGGCTCGGTTGCTGCAGGCTGCGGTAGGGTACGAACCTCGCCGGCCAGAGACCTGTTATCACCCCAAGCTGAAGTGCCGGGTTATCCATTCCACCGGCTTGGCGAGACTGGCGGCTAAGTTCGGCATGGCTCCAGGACAGAAGAAAATGACTGCGGCACTGGAAGCCACAAGCTTTGATTTCCACCGCGGCTTTTTGTGCGGCCTGTTTGACGCAGACGGCAGTGTGCAGGGCGGTCAAGAGAAGGGAGTTAGTGTGCGGCTTTCCCAAAGCAACCTGGACACCCTCAAAGCTGTGCAGCGCATGCTGGCGCGTCTAGGGATTGTCTCGGTCATCTACGAGAATCGCCGTCCCGCTGGGTATCGTCTGCTGCCTGATAGCAAGCGCCAGCCAGCCCCCTACGCCTGCAAGGTGCAGCACGAGCTGGTCATTAGCGGGGACAACCTGCACCAGTTTCAGGCAGTGGTGGGCTTTCGAGAACCGCGCAAAGCTCAGAAGCTAGGTGAACTGCTCGGCAGCGACCAGCGCCGGCTCAACCGGGAGCGGTTTACGGTTACAGTTGCAGCCCTGGAGCCTGACGGCGTGGAACCGGTCTATGACTGCACCGTGCCCGGCCCAAGCTGCTTTGATGCCAATGGGTTGGTTGTCCACAACTGCGGTGAGATCATCGGATGCGACTTCCACTGCAATCTGGCCGAGATCCACCTCAACCGGCTAGATCCCCACAACCGCCAGGAGCAAGAGGAGGCCTTTACGGCAGGGGCCCTGTCGGCTGCGGCGCTATTGCACCACCGCTTTGTTGAGCCCCGCTTCCAGCGCTCAAGGGAATGGGATCCCATTGTCGGCGTCTCGTTTACTGGTCTATTTGACTTTTGCGTCAAAGCCTTTGGGGTGGACTGGCTGCGCTGGTGGCAGGAAGGGAGGCCCGATACGCCTCTGGGGCGGGAGTTTAAGCAGCAGGAGCGGGAATACCTCAGCTTCTGGAAGGAGGTCGTTCACCGCGTGGTTTGGGACTACTGCGACCGTCACGGGTTGCGCCGCCCCAACCGCTGCACCACCGTTCAACCTGCCGGCACCAAGTCGCTCCTGACCAACGCCTCCCCTGGCTGGCACCCGCCCAAGGCCCAGCGCTACATTCGCCGCATCACCTTTGCCAAAAACGACCCCGTGGCCCTGGCCTGCCTGGACTACGGCTACTCGGTGGTGCCCGCCCAGTCGGACAAGGATGAGCACGGCAACCTGCTCAACGACCCCTTTGATCCCCGCTGCACCGAGTGGTTGGTAGAGCTGCCGGTGGAGGTGGAGTGGGCCAATTTGCCGGGCGCCGAGGAGATTGAGGTTGAGCGCTTCTCTGCCCTGGCTCAGTTTGACTTCTACATGCAGGTGCAAAAGTACTACACCACCCACAACACCTCCGCCACCATCGAGCTGCGCGAGGACGAGATCGAAGCGCTGGGATCCCGCATTTACGAGGCCATCCGCGACGACGAGGGCTACATCAGCGCAGCACTGCTGGCCCGCTTCGACGCTCCCTTCCCCCGCTTGCCCTTCGAGAAAATCGACAAGGCCACCTACGAGCGGCTGATGGCCGAGGTCAAGCAAAGACGAAAGACCGACAACTTTTACGAGGCGCTGGCGCGCTATGACCGCAACCTCGCCCTAATAGCAGAGGGGCCAGCAGGGTGTGATGCCCTCGGCTGTCTGATGCCGGAGGCTAGCCCGCAGGGCGAGAACCCGTCCCGCTAGCAGAGGGGGGGATCCCGCCTCGGGCTCTGGCTACACTGTTCTTGGCCGGGAATCCGAGCACTGCGCGCCTTGGCAGCCCCCTCGGCAAGCTAGGGGCAGGGGGGGTTGGCACAGTCCGGTTTTCCCTGCTCGAGCGTTTGGTGGCTGGAGGATCTGATGCAGACAGGAGCGCAGCTCCCGAGGAAAGCCTGGACAAGGGAAACCTGGCGCAGGCTGAGGGGGCTGGTGCTGGCGCTGGTGGTGCTGCTGGGGATCGCCTGTTCTAGCCTCAAGGGCTCTGGGACCTCCCCTCCTGGATTGATCCCTCCTCCGCCTGAGCCGGGCAGCCGGTCGATTCCTCTAGCGGTGCGCACTCTGGGCACCAGCCGCTTTAAGTTGCTGGGCTTGACAGTGGGTGTGGCTGGGAGCGAGGCTGAAGTGCTTCTGGATACCGGCTCAGCAGGGCTGCGTATTCTGTCGTCGGTGGCAGGGCGCTTTGGCTTAGAGCGGACGGGGATCCCTTCCACGGTAACCTTCGCCGATGGCACGCAATTTATCGGTGTGCTGGCTCGCGCTCCCTTCAGCTTGGGTGGGATCCAAAGTCGAGAGCCAGTCACAATTCAGTTGATTGACCAAATTACCTGTGTGGAGCCGCTGGTGGCCAGCTGTTCCGACAGGCTGTTTGGACCAGGGCGGCCCTTTGCCGGGATCCTGGGCACCTCTTTGGACGAGCGCAGCCCTAATCGCGACCTGTTTAGCCCCCTCACTCGCCTGCCGGGCAATTTTCGCTCGGGGTACATCATCCAAACCGGCGGCTTTGAGTCTGCTCAGGGCCTTTTCACCGTCGGCCTGACCGAGGCCAACACCGCTGGCTTCAGTTTTCGGCAACTGCCCCAGTTGGGAAGCTTTCCCGATGGCACGCCCATCTGGCGGGATGAAGCTCTGCAAGTGGCCTACAGCATCAGCAATACTTCTATCCAAAATGTCCTCAGCCCCACCGTATTTGACAGCGGCGCTTCCGACATCTTCCTCAACGTTCGACTATTGGGATCCGCTCCTTTTCCCACCGCTACCCTACCCCCAGGCTCGGAGTGGCGAGCTGTGCTGGGAGGAGCCTTTGACTACCGCATCCGGGTTGGCTTTCCGGTAACGCCCAGCCGGGATCGGATCTTTGTCAACGGCAACCAGAGCGTGCAACTGTTGGGCATGCCCCTGTTTTTCAACGCCGACGTTGCTTTCGATAGTGAACGTGGTCGGATTGGCTTTCGCCTGCGTTGAGACCAAGTTTTGAGTTGAACTGGGGAGGAAACCAATGCTTGCCCAGGACGGGATCCCTGCGCGCAGAAGGGCACGTCGCTGGCCCTGGATCTGGGTTCTGCTCCTAGTGTGTTGGCTGGGGTTGGGCGGGCCGGCCTGGCCAATTGGTTTGGGAGATCCCTTGCCGGAGTGGGCTCAGTCTATGCAAGTGGGGCGGCAGCGGCTACGCGGCGTGGAGCAGTACCAGGGTCAGGAGCAGATCCGCGCTTACGGCAACCAGGCAGGGCGGGTGTTTTGGATTCAAATCGAAAGCAGTGCCGACCTGCCGCCGGACTACCGGGAGTACTTGGGCGAATACCAACAATTTCCAGTAGAAGTTGTAGCTGTGGTGCCGTTGCGGGCTCGACGGCTGCGCTTCCGTCAGGGGAATCGCAGTGCTGAGTGGCAGGTGGTGGGCATGAGCGGCCACTTTGAGGCTGAGGCGCTTAGCCACGACCTGGCTCCGCCCGAGTTGTTTCAGCTCTAACCTAGGGGGATCCCCAAGGCGCGATCGGGAAAATTAGGGCTTATTCTAGAGAGAAGCTTGAACTCAGAGTTTGCCAATGAGACTGCTTCAGCAGGAAGTCCCAGTTATCCTCAATCGCTTTCTTGTTAAGGAGCTAACTCAGGAAGACCTCACCTTTTATGAGTACAACTGTAGGCCAAACCCCCTCCCAGAGCCAGAGGATGTGCGGAAAACTTTTTCCAAAATCTCCAGGATCTGTAATCAGCTAGAAGTGCTAGCTGTTCGTCTGGGAAATCGAATTATAACTCAGGAAAAAGTTCCAACCAGTAAGCTCAGGACAGAGGGTTGGGAGTTAGAAGAGCTAGGGCCTAGGGTTTTAACCTGTACCGATGTCCAAGAAAGAAGCGCTCTCGAAAGCTTTGAGCGCAAGAGGATAGAGTCCCGCCTTAAGTCTCTGTTCAAAAAAACTGAAGTTGAATCAACAGGGGGAGGCTTGCTCTGGTGGATTACTAGTCAGGAAGGGGTAGAACTTTTCGGGGATGGCTGGGAAATCCACAGAGGAAGAATGATAGATGTTGCTGTTGAAACAGACGGAAAGCTTTATTTAGAAGTCGATATTCATTACCGTCTCTACACACCGTGGACTTTGCATGAATGGCTGGAAAACTATCCAGATGTTCCAATCAAGTTGGTTCGGAACACATACGATAAACACCGGACTTGGAAATATCTGGGTATTCTTTCCAACCGGTCGCCGTGGGAGGTTCCGCTGGCAGGGCTGAACATTAGTCTGGCGGAGTTTCATTTGCGAAAATACAATGCTCCTCTAGAAGAGGTGGAAAGCTCTTGGGTAGTCGAGGTAGCTTCAAGGGAAGGGCGTTTTCCCCATCTTTCTCGAAGACTATCGCCTGTCCTAACCTTGGAAATACTAGCCAGTCTAGAGTGCAACAGTAGCCTCGCTAAAAAGGTTAGCACCGCTGTTACCGAGCGTATTAGAAAAAGTTTACAAGAACGACTGCAAGAGTCTAAAAAGACAGCAAAGACTATTATAGAGAGCGTCTACAACCTTATCAGAAGGGAAATTGAACCACTGAAGACTAAGGGCTACATCTTGCCCAAGCCAAAGCTATTGGGATCGGGTCACAGGCAAGTCCAAAATCCCGCCCGGGTTAGGTACCAGGGATGTGCGAAGGTAGGCGAGACTAAGTTTGGATGTCTAAACCTCTGCGACGACAAGCAAGAGTATCCTAGCGAAGTGCGCAAGTGCTTGCTTGAGGTAGCCCAAAAAAGCGGAGTAAAAGTCGACGTAGACTTCTATGCTACTCGGCAGGACTACTTGCCTAAGAACGAGCTCGCCCGAAAAAGATTCTGGCAAAGCTGGGCTGAGCAAGGGATCAAAACCGTTTTGGTCGTTATGCCGTGGCCACCCAATGAGGACAAGCAAAAGATCCGTGTGGAGGCTCTCGAAGCGGGGATAGCAACTCAGTTTATGATCCCTGGCGCTGATTCCTACAAAGCCCTAAACGTCGTCCTAGGCCTTCTGTGCAAGGCAGCATGGCAGCCCGTACTCCTGGAACCCCTCGACCATCCTGAACGCCCTGAGCTGATCATCGGCTTCGATGTGGGAACCGATCGACAGCTGTACTACGGAGCCTCTGCCTTCGCTGTTCTTGCTGATGGGCAGAGCTTAGGTTGGGAGCTCCCTGCTGTGCAAAGAGGAGAAACCTTCTCTGGTGATGCAATTTATCAGACTGTGTCCAAACTTGTCAATAAGTTTCATAAAAAGCTCAGTCGATATCCCACCAAGGTTCTCTTAATGAGGGATGGTTTAGTGCAGGAAGGTGAATTTGGAAAGACAATTAAGGAGTTAGAAAAAGAAAAGATTGCTGTGGATGTTGTCGGAATACGCAAAAGCGGTACAGGAAGGATGGGGATAGAGGAAGAAGGTAAGTACGAAGATGCCAAAATAGGTACTGTTGTTTTCGACTACTCGCGAAAGTCGTTTACTCTGGTCACAAGCCAGCCCATTAGCAGGGAAGGCACGGGCTCCATTGGTAGCGCAAGACCCCTGCGAGTTGTCCACGAATATGGCAGTACGCCTTTGGAGATCTTGGCCCTGCAGACTTACCACCTTTCCCAGCTTCATCCTGCCAGTGGATTCCAAGCCTGTAGGCTTCCCTGGGTACTTCATTTTGCTGACAAGAGCGGCAAGGAGTTCCAGAACCTCGGCAGCAACATCTTCAGTGTCCTGCAAAACATAGATCGCCAGAAATTGATTGCCGTCTAGCAGGGTAGGGGGTTCTTCCCTGTGGGCCCTGCTAGGATGGGGAAGGGTTTGAGATGCCAACTATGTTTACTCACAACGAGGTCTGGAAGACTTTTCTGAGCAACCCTGTTGTCTTCTGCGGGGGCTTTCTCAGCGGCCTGCTGCGTTTGGATGTAAGGCAGGATCCGCTGCGCAGTTGGCTAGAGTCGCAGGGCTTGAGGGTGGAGGATCCGCCTGCCTCCACGCAAGGCCCCCAGTCTATTGCCATTGAGTAGGCATGGAGACAGGAGAGAGCCTCCCCATTCAGCAAAGTAGGCCAAGGTGAGCTGATGTCCCCCGGACAATCTGTAAGAAGGTGGCGACGGCAGGGATCCCTCTATGGCTATCTGGGCGGGGTTGTGCTTTTGCTTGCGGGGCTAGTTGGCTTACCCTCAGCAGATTTGGCTTTGGCCCAAGCGGAGCTCATTTCCTCGAGAGGCTCTGACCAGGATCCCCAGCTTTGGCTGGAGCGCTACAACGCTGCTTTGAAGCAACTGCCCCCTTTGCCCAACTTGCAGTACCGCCAGCAGGTGCGGGTCGAGGGATCCCAAACCTTTACAGCCACCCTGGATGTGCTCCGCCGCCGCGACGGCAGTTGGCAGGCTTGGGTAGCCGAAGGGGATCGCGTCCGCCTGTTGGATTCGCGGCAACTGGAAGCGGTGAACCAATCGGACTTACTCAGGCTGTATTCGGTGTACGTGAGCCGGCCCGAAGCGCTCCTGCCCTCGGTGAACTTTCACTTAGAGGCTGATCCCACCCGCTACCGCGTCCTCTCCTCAGAACGGGCGGATCTGGCGGGATCCCCTGTCCAGCACTTGCGCCTGGAACCCCTTCAAAAAGGCCAGGTGCGGGAGCTATGGCTAGATCCGGAGTCGGGGCTGCCGCGGCAGGTGCTCTTGTTTTTGTCAGGGGTGTGGGGACAGGCCTACGTCCTCATGGGGTTTACGGCAGTGCCCGCGCCCGAGGGAGGCCTTCGCTATTGGCTGCCGGAGAGCACCCGCATCAACCTGAGCTATGGGTTTTGGACGCTGGAGGGCCTGACCCGCCGCGTGTTCAGAGGATCCCTTGCCATCCGGCACGACTACCAGGACTATCGCATCTTGCCGGAAGGAGTGCAGTTGCGCTTTTTGCCCTCGCAGCCGCCGCTGGATGCGCCGCCAGTGGTGGCCGGCCTGCCGGAAAGCGCGCCCCAACTGGAGCTGGGGGATGTGCAGGTCTTGGGGGTGGATGAGCAGGGGAACCAGCAGTTTAGAATTGGCCTGGGCAGACGCACTGCTGCAGAGACCCCCTTGGAAGACCGCATCGCCGCCTTTAACCTCACCCGACCGGCCAGCCGCAATGCTCTCACCCAGATCGATACCGTGGCCTTTTTGTCTTTGGGGAGCAGTCAGTTGCCCATCTATCTCTTTCAATTCGACACGGGTCGTCCTCTCTATCCCCTGCAAGGGGTGGGGCAGCCGCGGGTGGATCCCAATGAGGTCTTCGATCCCAGGCCGCCGGCCATCAAGCTCTTTGGAGATTAGGTGGGGAAACCCCAGGGAGCGCTGTTGGGAGGGGCTAGAATAGCCCTGGGATCCGGAGGAGAAGCAAGGCGTGATCAAACCCTACTCTGCCCATTTGTTGACCCCCGACTTTCGCCTCAGTCTGGCAGTGTTGGTTTTGGCAGTGCCGCTGTTTTGGCTTTCGCTTTGGGCAGGGCTGGCCATGGGATTGTTTGGCCTGTTTTTGCTGGTGCAGACTTGTCTTATCGGGCTGGCCTTTACCCGCACAGCCCTGCAAGTCTACAGCGGCTCCCGGCGCATCCGCGAGTTCCCCTACAGCGAGTGGCAGGATTGGCAGATTTTCTGGCGGCCTGTACCCATTCTCTTTTTCTTCCGGGAAAACCGAGGCATCCACTTTCTGCCAATGCTCTTTAACCCAGTTGAGCTGCGACTTTGCCTAGAGGAGCACGTGGGACATCTGCACGCCCAGAGATCCCCTTTTCGCGGCGTGGGCCGATGAGCAGTTCGGAGGGCTGGGTTTGGCAAGAGCAAGGGGGGTGGCGTTGGCTGCAGTGTCAGCTCTTGGCAGACTGGCCGCATGCTTTTGGGTGCCGGCGCAGCTCCTTCTATCAACCGGCTGAACTGGCTGAGCAGCTGCGGCTGACCCCCGAACGGGCAGCTTGGGGCCACCAGGTCCACGGCTGTCAGTGGATGTGGGCCGATGCCCTCACCACGATCCCGGCAGGGAAAGCAGAAAGCAGGGTTCAGCGTCCTGCAGTCGATGCCGTAATTGCCCGCTGCCCAGAAGACTCTGCCTGGGTTGGTACTGCTGACTGTGTGCCGATTCTGGTTGCCAGTCGCCGGTGGGTGGCAGCAGTTCACGCTGGCTGGAGGGGGACGGCTGCCGGCATCTTGCCCAAGGTGCTCCAGGTCTTTCTTGGGGGGGGGATCCCTGCCGAGGAAATCCGCATTGCCCTGGGGCCAGCTATTTCCGGGCCAGCTTACCAAGTTTCCCAAGCAGTGGCTGACAAGGTGCTGCAGGCGCTGCCGGCAGGCGTGGATCCGCAGCTTGCCCTCTGGCCTGATCCCATCCCTGGCAAGGTTCGCCTGGATCTGCGCTGGGTCAACTCTGCCCAGGCCCAAGCGCAAGGGATCCCGCCTGAGCACATTGCCATCAGTCCCCACTGCACCTTTGGCCAGCCCCAGGATTTCTTTTCCTATCGCCGCGAGGGATCCCTGGAGGATGAAGAGGGCCGCCGTTGCGTGCAGTGGTCGGGGATTGGGCTGCCCAAAGCGGCCTTGGACAAGCCGCCAGCTGCCCAAGAGAGCTGCTATGATTGAACAGCCCTCCGCTGCCCAGTCCCAAGATGCGCCGTGCTGCCCTTGGGGGATTATCGTGGATAGCTTTGTCCCTCTTGCTTGTTGGTGGCCAAGCCGCGGCCCAGACCTCTGTGACAGGCTTCAACCGCGACAGCGTACGGCAACTAAACCTTGAGAAGAATTCAAGTCGCGAGCCCAGCATTCCCTCGGCGCAGAGGCGGGCGAAGTGGCATACCCGCGCCAATGTCTGCAGGGGCAACTGTCAGAGGAAGTTAGCCGTATCGCCTAAGCAAGCAGTTAGGGTATTAAAGGAAGCCCTCAGGTCGCTGCAGCATGGATTGGGAGAAGCTCTTGGAAGAATGGGTGGCAGCCTTTAGGCAGGCGGCAGAGGCAGGCCTTGCTGCTCTAGAAGCCGCCTTGAGGGAGCTGGGAGAACAGCTGGCCACCCCTATCGAGCAAACCCTCAGGCAGTGGGAAACCTTTTGGCGGCTGGAGGAGGAACCCGAGCGCCCAGAGGAAGCGTCTAACCCTGCCGAGGGGCAGTCCTTTAGCACCAGCCGCTTTTTCGTTAGCCCCTGGGGATTTGGAGGCGTAGTTGTCTATACCTATATCGCTTCGCCGCCTGGCTGGATTGGGGATCCCACCTGTCGCTACAATGCCCTTTCCCCGCAACTGCGCTGTGCCGTCAACCCCTATGGCCCTTGCAAGGGCTGTCCTCACTATGAGCCGCGGGAGGAGGGCTCTACGCGCTAGCCGGCCTGAGGGCGTGGGCTATGCAGGATAGCCGCCTTATTGTTGCTCTAGATACCTCCTCCCTTGAGGAGGCGCTGGAGTGGGTGGAGCGCTTACCCCAGGTGCAGTGGTGGAAGGTGGGCCTGGAGCTGTTTACGGCAGTTGGCCCTCCAATTCTGCAAGCCCTGAAGGAGCGGGGCAAGCGCATTTTCTTGGATCTCAAGCTGCACGACATTCCTCGCACAGTGGGGCGGGCAGTCCAAGTAGCCGTTGGCCATGGGGTGGATTTGCTGACCGTCCATGCGGCCGGCGGGAGCGCCATGTTGCACTCAGCCGCAACGGCCGTCCAGGGCAGTTCCTGTCGGCTGTTAGCAGTTACCCTTTTAACCAGCCTTGGCCCTGAACAGGTGCGGCGGGAGCTGGGCATCGAGCGGGATCCCGGCGACTATGTGTTGCAGTTGGCCCAGCTGGCCTTGGAACAGGGCTTGACGGGGCTGGTCTGTTCTCCCCAGGAGGTAGGGCGGCTGCGCCAAGCTCTGGGGCCGAAGGTTCTGCTGGTAACCCCAGGGATCCGACTGGGGGATCCAGAGGCGGGGGACGACCAGCGGCGGGTCTGTAGCCCTGCAACAGCTCTGCAGGCGGGGGCGGACTATCTGGTGGTGGGTCGCCCCATCACGGCAGCTACCGATCCTCTGGCAGCCTGGCAACGCTTCCAGGCGCTGGTGGAGACTGCGGGCTGAGGGTTGGGGAAATGGCGTTGGGAGGCAGGCGGGGAGCCGCTCTAGCAGTGGTTTTGGGACTGTCCGGCCTGGCTCCTACACTAGCCAGGGGAGAAGTCTGTGCCAGCGATCCCCACACTTGGTCTGAGGCCCTGACGGCCCAGTTGCCTTTGTTTCTCAATTTAGCCCTGAGCCGCTCCCGCTCAGAGTTTCAGGTGGTGCTCGTGGGTCAGCCGCAGGTCGAGCCTCTTGCTGCCAAGGAGTTGGCGGATAGCCCAGCCGCTTCCACTGCCCAGGGCTTTTGCCTCTACTTCACCACGCTGGAGCGCCGCTTGGTTCTCCCTCGGCAGCCGCCGCAGCCGGACAACCCGCTAGCGGGACGGCGCAGCGAAACCCTGCATCTGGCCTATGAGGCCTGTGTATTGCGGGATAAACCAGGAGACCCCTGGCAGTTGGTGCGCCTCCGAGTAACTGGAGCCGGGATCCCCGTTCGCGATGTTACAAACGGGCTCACCGCCCAAGCTATCCGCCGCTGGCAGCAGTCGGGGTGTCCCTCAGCAGGCGATCTAGAGTTGACTAGGCCCTCTTCTCCGTGAGGTTTCCTCCCGCCATGCCTCCTCAGGGCAAACGGCTACTCCGGCGCCGGCAGCCGGCCAAGCTGAGTTGGATAGGCCCCTGCCTGCTGTGTGGGGGAGTGGGACTGCTCTTTGGGCAACGGCTTCGCCTTCTAGCAGAACCGGCTCAGGAAGCGTGGTGGCGCGTTTTGCCTGCCAGTAGCTCTGGGGGATCCCTTGCTCCGCTGGAACTCCCCCTCTACCACTGGCTGGCAGAGAGACTTTTGCCTTGGCTAGGGCAAAAAAGCGGGATCCCGCCGCAAGGACTGCTGGCAACCTTGTCGACCCTAGCCTGTCTGGCCATCCTACTGTTGTGTTGGAGCTGGGGCAATTTCTGGAGCGCCGGCCTGTGGGGGCTTAGCCCCTGGGTGCTGACCCAGGGGTTGGAGCCGAGCAGCGAGATCCTCGCTCTCCTGGTCTTACTAACTAGCAGCGGCATTAGGCCGGGATCCCGCCTGCGCTGGGAGGGGTTGGCGCTGGCCTGTGGGCTGAGCTACCGAGTTTGGCCCTTGGCCTTGCTCTGGGCGCTGCTGTGGATTAGCCAACACCGGCCGCGGCAAGGGTTGCAGGGATCAGCCTTGCTGCTGTTGGTGATGGGCCTCTCCTGGCTCGGGGGAGCGGAGGGGCTTGGGGATCGCTTCCGGGGAACAGAGACTCTCTCTCCAGCCATGGGATCCTATTCGCCCAGAGGCCCAACTGGCCTGCCTACGCTGGCTACTTTGATGTTGCCCCTAGGGCTAGCCTTGGTGCGGCTGGGCTGGCCTTGGGAAGAACGCCAACAAACTTTGCTCAGCCTGGCCGGCTTGGGCCATGCCCTCTGGATGGGCCTGCTAGCAACTTGGCTGGAGGGTCGGGGGGAGCCGCCCCTGTACCTCCTGCAACAAAGCGCCCGCTGGGGCCTAGTGGCCCTGCCCTTCTTGTGCCTGAGCGCTGGCGGTGTCTTGGCGGAGATTCCCTGGAGGGGCTGGCGGCGGCTGTTGGGATCCCTGCTTTTGGTCAGCTCGTTCTTGCTGTCGTGGCAAGCGTTGGCCTAGGGCACTCTTACTCGCTGAGGGATCCCAGCTCCAAACCCGAGCGCTGAGGCGCCCCAAGTTAGACCCTTAGCCTCTTGCCCCAGGTCTTCTAGGGGGATCCCTTTTGTTAAGGAAAAGGACTACAGTTAAGGTCGAGGCGGGTCAGGTGTTCAAAAACGCCACCCCGACGACCCAAGCAGGAGAACAACGTAAGAGATGATGACGGTGCGGGTGCCCCTCGACTACTACCGAATCTTGATGCTGTCGCCACGGGCAGACAAGCATCAGATCGAACAGGCTTACCAAGAGCGCCGCGAGCTCAGGCCAGGCGAACGTTCTTGGCTAGTGGGGTTCTCGCCGCAGGCCGTGGAGGCTCGTGCCCAGCTTGTCCAGGAGGCCGCTTCTGTGCTGCTCGACCCTGAGGCACGGCGCAGCTACGACGAACACCTAACCCTAGCGCATCCCACCCTGACGGTGGACGAGGCCCTTCTGCCGGGAGTGCTGTGCCTGTGCTGTGAAGTTGGAGAGTACCCAGCGGCTTTAAGCTTGGCTCAGCAAATGCTTGATCAAGGACACCCCGCCCGTTCTGATGCCATTTTGGGGCGGGCCGTGGCCCGTTTAGAGCTAGGCCGGGAAGCCTGGCGACAAGGAGCCTATGAAGAAGCCGCGCACTCTTTGCAGACAGGCTTGGCCGAACTGGAGGAGTGTCAGGCTTTTCCTCAGCTCCAGGCAGAGCTCCGCATCGACCTGGGCAAGCTGCGCCCCTACCGCATTTTGCAGCTCCTTGACCCCAATGCCCCAGCTGCCATGGGCAAAGGAGTAGCTGCAGCTCCTGCCCTGGCGCGGCAGCAGGGGCTGGCTCTCCTCAAGGCCATGCTCGACGAGCGGGGCGGCATTGAGGGCGGTGGGCAAGATGGCTCTGGCTTGAGTACGGAAGATTTCTTACGCTTCATCCAGCGCGTGCGCCGCTACCTCACCCTGCAAGAACAGCAGGAGCTTTTTGAGCAAGAGGCGGAGCGCCCTTCCTTGGTCGCTGCCTACTTGGCTGCGCAGGTGCTGCTGACAGCGGGCTACGTGGAGAAACGGCCAGCTCTAGTGCGGCGGGCGCGCGGCTACCTGGTTCGCCTCGCCCAGCGGCAAGATGTGCATCTGGAGCAAGCTATCTGCAGCTTGTTGTTGGGGCAAACTGAAGAAGCCCTTAGTCACCTACGCGCCAGTCAGGAAACCGAAGCCTTGCAGTTTATTGAGGAGCACTCTGCCGGATCCCCGGATCAATTGCCAGGCCTCTGTCGCTTTACGGAAAAGTGGTTCCAGGATGAGGTATTCCCAGAGTTTTACGCCTTGGATCCTGCCCAGGCTAGCCTGAAAGCCTACTTCGACAACCCTCAGGTGCAGGCTTACCTGGACGAGATGCCTAGCCGCGAGAGCTCGCCAGCAGGTACCCTATCTCCACCTCCTACCCTGCCTCTATCCCAACCGCCCGCTGCTGGGGGTGCTAATCACCCGCCTGCTCCCTTCCCGCAGGGAGTTTCCCAAGAGCCGTCGCACTTGCCCAAGTGGCCTGCTCCATGGGACGGGGAGCCAGCCAGCTCTCCCCCATCAGAAGGGAGCCTTCAGGCCTACAAGAGGGGATTGCAGGAGGTGGAGCGTCACCACCGCAGCCACTTGGGTTCTAGACGAAGTCGGCCTGAGCGTCCTGCCTCCTCCCTCCACCTTCGTTTGGCTGCCGTGGTCGGCGGGGGCATTCTCTCCCTCGTGGTTAGCTGGCAGATACTGCGCAGCCTGTTCACCCCACCACCGCCGCTGGAACAGCCCCAGGTGCAACTGGAGCAGCCACCGGTTACTCTTGAGAATTCGGATCAGGCCAAGCCCTCGCCTGAGCCTGAGTTGATTGGCCCCCTGGCTGAGTGGCAAGGAGTCCAACGGGTGCGGGTGATCTCCAACGATGGCATCAATATCCGCCAGCAGCCTAGCCTAAGCGGAGCCATTGTCGGGACGGCCCCCCGCCAAGCTTTACTGCGGGTGGTAGAGGTGCGAGTAGGTGAAGGACAGGTACCTGTCTGGTTGCGCGTCGAGCAAGAGGGGGCGCCAGGAGGGTGGATTGCCGCTCAATCGGGCTCAACTCGCCTGGTTGAGCGACTCTAAGCCTCTTCTGCCATTTGCCTTGCCTAGGCAATAGCTTGTTTCCCGCTTTCCGGTGGTGGATATTCTGCGCAATGCCCCGCTAGGGATCTATCTGGAAGAGCCGCGCACCTGGCTGCACTGTCTTGACCCGCGGGTGAAGTTGGCCTGGTTGCTTAGCTTTCTCCTCAGCCCAATTTTGGCCAGCAGTGGCTGGCGGCTGGCCGTGGTGGCGGTTCTCCTGCTCTTGACGGTAGCAGCCCGTCTGCCGCGCCGGGTCTGGTCGGGCCAGCTTTCGCTGGTGTTGGCCCTCAGCCTGCTTGCTTTTGGGATCACCAGCTTCGCCCCCGATGGCTTAGGGGTCTTCCCCCAGCCGCAGCGGCAGGACGCGCAGGTGGTGGGCTATGGACTTATCTCCAACTCCAACCTGGAGGTGAAGGAGAGGGCAGCGGCCAGACAGGCCTGGCAGCAGCAAACCCGTGCCTGGCCAGCCCCCTACCGCTACCGCTTGCTGCAGGTTTCCCTGCTAGGGCGAACTTTTCAAGTCTCGCGGCGTTCCCTCTCCGTAGCTCTGCGGCTGGGTACCCTCATCTTTACCCTGCTCTATGCCACCAATTTGTTCTTGCTGACCACCGCCCCCGAGGAAATTACGGCAGGGATTGCCCGGCTGTTACAGCCTCTCAAGCGCTGGGGCTGGCCGGTTGCGGAGGTGATTCTCACCCTCACCTTGGCCCTCCGCTTCCTGCCGCTGGTGATGGAGGAAGTCCAGAACTTGGTGCGGGCGGTGCGCACCCGCGATGTGCGCTGGGGATCCCTCAGCTTTCGGGGTGGAATGCAAACCCTTCTGGCTTTGGTGGAGCGCTTTTTTGAAAACCTGCTCCTGCGAGCGCAGGAGATAGCGGCGGCCATGCAAGCTCGAGGGCTAACTGGTCCCGACCATCCTCTGCGCTGGCACCGTCTGCAGCTACGGCGGCTAGATCGAGGAGCGCTGGCCCTCCTGCCCCTGTTTTGGCTGCTGAGAGCTTTGTCGCCCTAAAGATAGCGGCAGGAGCAGCTGGGAAACCGAGCGCCCATCAGAGGAGAGGTAGAAAGACAGCTGCCCCCCCAGGCGCTGCACAATCCGCTGGCAAAGGCTAAGCTCCAAGCCGGGGCTGGCCGCTAGCGGGGACTGGAACAAGGGATCGGCAGAGACGACCTGCCGGGGATCCCCTTGCAGGGCTGCCAGCAGGTGGGGATCAAAGCGGCCTTGATCCACCACCAGCAGTTCTGCATAGCCAGAGTGCTCCGCACCGCTCTCGCCAACGGCGACCCGGCTCCACAGATCCAGCCGCCCCCCCTCCGGGCTGCGCAAAGCAGCGGCAACCAGCACCTCCCAGAGGACCATCTCCAGGCGTCCGGGATCCCCCCAGACGGTAAGGCTCAGGTCGCCGTGGGCGCGCGGCCACAGCTTGCGTTTCTGGGCCAGGCCCCCCAGCCGGCGCAGGCTCTTGCGCACCAAAGTAGCCACAGACAGCGACTGCAACTGCGGCTGCGCCTGCCAGGTTTCTGCCTGCAACAAGGGCTCCACGGAGGCGGCCAGATCCCGCAGCCCTCTGGCAATTTCCACCACCTTTTGCCAGCGCGTGGCCTCGTCTCCTGGCGTTGCTGGCACCTGGCCTAGGCGGCGCAGGCTGTCCAGCAAGGCGCTTTGCAGATCCAGCAGGCGGCGGTGCTTGTACCAGTTCAGCTCGCTGAGCACCTCCTGCCGCTCCTGCAGCGTTTGTACCCAAAGCAAGCGCCGCAGCGTCCAGCCGCAGGTTTGGGCAATCACCGTCGCTGCCGCCTGCTCCTCCGGCTCCCAAACCTTGTCTGCCTCTGCTCCCAGGATCAAAACCCCCAGTGGCTCCAGACCAGGGGAGTCGCCAGTCTCGGGGCCGCCCTCGCCCAGCGGCAGCAGCAGCCAGGATCCCAGGCCCGTCGAGTTCAACCAGGTGCGGCTGGCAGCTGGGATCTGGTCTTGGGAAAGCTGGAGGGGTCCTCTTGCCTGCAGCGCACGGGTCAGCAAGGGATCCTGGCGATCGATCTCAGTGGGGCCGGTGGGGTAAAACGCGGGGGCGGCGGCAAAAGGCGGCTGCAAGCGGGCCCGGCTCTCCCCTGGCTGCCAACTAACCACCAGCGCCAAGGGGATCCCCAACGCTTGGGCCGTCTGTTGGACGGTGGCGGCGTAGAGCTCCGGCAGGGTAGTCAGGTTCTGCAGCGTCAGACAGGCAGCAACCAGGCCGTTGAACAGTTGCTCTTGCCGTTGCCGCCGCTGTTCCAGTTGGATTTGCCTCAGGATCAGGCCCACGGGTTGGGCGATCCCGCGCAGCAGTTGCCGTTCTTCCCGGCTCCAGGCCCGCCGCTGGGGATGGAGCACGAGGATCAGCCCTTGCGGAAGGGCAGCGGGAGTGGCAGAGCCGCCGACTTCCGTGTGGGTGAGCATGAGGGAACGTACCCCCAGAGGGGCCAGTTCCTGCCGCCAGGAGAGCAGGCGCAGATCTTGGTCGTAGTTTTCTGCCACCACCACCTCGCTGCGCAACAGATCCTGCCAATCTTGCTCGCTGAGGGAGCTAAACTGCTGCGGCAAAGCCTGCTGGCCCTCGCTGCGGTACTCGTAGAAGAGGCGGGGGATAGGTTGGTTGGGATCCAGCGTCAACACCGCTACCGCGGCGGCTTGCAGGCGCTGGCCCAGGCCAACCACCGCTTGCTGGAGAGCCTGCTGCAGCTGAGCCGGGTTGGAGAGGGCCTGGCCTACCTGGTGCACGAACTCCTGGTCGTCGGCCAACTGGCGGAGGCGACGATCCAGATTTTCCAGAGGAGTGGCCAAGGCCAGCCCATGGGCGGCAGCGGCCACCAACTGGCGCTCGGCAGCTTGCCAGGTGCGGGGCACCTCCGACTGCACCCAGATAAACCCCAGCAGCTCCTGCTGCAGCCGGATCGGGGCGGCCAAAGCCGACTGCGCTCGCCATTGCTGCATCAACTTGAGGGGAACCTCGGAGCGCGCTGTCCTCAGGTCGCCCACCACCACCTGGCCTGCCGCAAGAGAGGAGTACAGGTTTCCCAATTCCCGGAGCGCAAGGCTGCCCTCTTCCATCGGGATTACCCCGGCTTTGGTTCCTCTGGCAGTGGGGGCAGGAGTAGGCCTAGCGGCGCTTTCATGGGGAACAAACCGTCCCTCGCTGGGCTTGTGCCAGTACACCTGGATGTGAACGGCGCCCAAGCAGGACTGCAGCTCCTGGGTAACCAGGCTAACCCGTTCTTGCAAGGATCCCGCCTGGCACATCGCCGCCCCCAATCTCAGGAGCGACTCTTCAAAGCGCTTTTCGGCCTGCCGTTTCCAGGCATCTTCCAGCTTCTGCAAAGAGGCTGCCAACTGCCCCAGCAAAATCCCCAGGAGCGCCTTTTCCTCCTGGTGGGTGGTAGCGCCCCACAGTTGGGATCCCAGCATCAGGATCCCCAGGCAGCGCCGCCGCCCTACCGTAGAGAAGGGGTAGATGAAGCAGCCTTGGATCCCGCCCAGCCGCTTGGCTTCTCGCTGCCAAAGACCCATGCGCGGCTCCTGGGAAAGGTCGGGCACGCTGATGGGCCGCTGCTCGAACACCACCTGCTCGAGGATCTCCCCCGGCTGTAGGGGATACGCAGCTTGCAAGAGAGGTTGATCCTCCTCTCGCAGGGTCACGCCACCTTGGCCCACCAACTGGTGATTGGCATGGTCGTAGAGGGCTAGCCAGATCAGCGGCGCCCCAAGCACTGCCTTGACATACTCCAGCGTGAGCTGAATCAGGGCCCTAGCGTCGGTCTGCTCCCGCATCTGCTGCAAGGTTGCCTGTAGGGCCACCAGCGGAGAGACTGCCCCCGCTCCACTAGAGTGAGGAGAAACAGACTGAACCATAGTTCAAGCATTGGCTGGGCAGGTTTGAGGGAAAGCAGGCCCAGCCCCCTCTTGGCTCACCTTAACCTTGCTGTTTCTTGGAAGCCAACACTTCCAAGGCAGTTGGAGATGCCCCTGCAGGGTATTGTGCCGTCAATAGAGCTAACTTGCAGTCCTCACTGCCTGGTTACGAGAGGGATCCCGCGCAATTTGGACGTATTGGTTACCAGACTTTGCACAAAGCGCTGGAAGCGCTGCCGCAGGTTTTCGTCCCTGAGGTTGCCCTGCTCATCGAAGGCACTCCAAGCCCGCCCGATGGCAATTTGCTCTGGGATCGCCCAACCGTGCAGCCACCGCACAATCAGGCGCATTTGGTTAAGGGTGTCGCTGTTGCTCTCGCCGCCCAAGACACTGATGAGCCCAAAGACCTTGCCCTCCAAGTGCTCAAAGCTCAGCAGATCCAGAGCATTCTTCAGGCTGCCGCTGATGCTGCCGTGGTACTCCGGGCTGGCCAGAATGATCCCATCGGCCTGCTTCATCGTTGCCCGCAAAACCTCCACATCGGGATAGTCGGGGTAGGATTCCGAACCATCGGCAAAGGGCAACTTCATCTGCCGCAAATCAAGAAGGTGCAGCGGTATCCCCAGCTTCTCGAACTCGCGCCGCACTACCTCCAGGGCCCGATAGGTCAGGGAGTTGGGCCGCAGGCTGCCACCAATGGCCACAAAGCAAGGTGCAGAGGCCGCGGCCAGGACGGTTTGAGAATTGGCGGTGGGGGCTTGCCCAGTTGAAGAAGACATAAGCCGTGCTCACGGATAGATATCAGTTACGCTGCAAACAATCATAACTCATACTAACTCTGTCCTGTGGTCCCTCCCCGATTTCTGCCAATTCCACCCCTCCTAGACCAAGAGCTCTAGGACCAGCGGAGCACCTGCAGCAGGTTGGAAAAATCATCCCGCCAGAGGGGATCCCCGGCTTGGGGCAGAAGGGGCTGCCAGGGATCCCCGTCGAAGCTCTGCAAAGCAAGGGAACCTCTGGCCATCAGCACCCAATGGGAAGGGGCCAGCCCCGCCTGGCGCTGGGCAGCGGTGAGATCTTCCTGGGCTTGATGCCAGGCAGAAAGCTGCAATTCTCTGGCCAAGGCAGCCAACACTGGCGCCAAGTTGAGGTGGCGGTTGGTGATGTTAAAAAGTAGCCAGCCCTGGGGCTTGAGCTTGCTGAGGTAGAGGGTCAGGGCCTCCTGGGTGAGCAGATGCAGGGGCACAGCGTCAGAGCTAAAGGCATCCATCACCAGTAGGTCATAGCTGCCATCAGGGATCCCTTGCAGGCGGAGGCGGGCATCGCCCAGGATTACCCGCACCCGCGCCCGCTGGCTGGCCCAGTCGAGGTAAGCAAAGTAGCGGCCTGCCCAGTCGGCTACAGTGGGATCCAGCTCGAAAAAGGTCCACTCATCCCCCGGCTCGGCGTAGGCGGCCAAGGTGCCGATCCCCAGCCCCAACACCGCAACCTGAGCCGGAGAAGAGCCTAGCTGCGCCCGCCACCGCTGGAGCGCCTGGCCCACCGGCCCTGGGCGGGAAAAATAGGTGAGCGGCTCCAAGGCTTTCTGGGGATCCAGGTTTTGGCTGCCGTGCAGCGTGGTGCCGTGCAGGAGGCTGCGGAAGGATCCCGCCTCGTTGCGGTACTCCACAAGGCGATGGAGGCCAAAGACACTGCGCTCGCTGGCTACCACCTGCAGCCCCGGTGGCAGCCAAGGCTGTCCCAGCAGCAAAACCAAACCCATGGTCACCCCTAGGCGGCGCGGCCATCCTCTCCTGCCTTCTCCCCCTAGGGCCAGCACCGCCCAGCCCAAGCCCAGCCCTACGGCTGCTCCAAGGTGAAAGAGCGCCTGGAAACGAAAGTGCACCAGCAAAAGGGGCAGGAGCAACCCCAACCCCAGCCCTAGGCCCAACCGTCCTCCCTGGGGCGCCAAGGCTGCCAGCGCTAGGCTCAGGAGGAGTGGATACTCCAGCACCGCCTCAAACACCTGGGGTGCTAGCAAAGCGGCAAACAGGCCCCCCAAGCTCCCTCCCAAAGCCAGCCACAGGTAAAACCGGGTCAACTGCTGGGCTGGCGGCCGACAGCGGACCAACTGGCTGTGGCAGGCCCAGCTCACCAAGCCAAAAGCCCCTAGATGTAGAGGCAACACTGCAGACCAAGGCTTCAACCAGCCCATGACCTGCGCCCCTATCGCCCCGCAGGCCAGCAAAGCTGTCGTCCCCAAAGCCAACTCGTTGGGATGGATGCCGCCGAAGGCCAGCATAAAGGTCACTAGGTAAATGCTCAGGGGGATGGCCCACAGCAAGGGCACCGCCGCCACATCGGTGGTCAGGAGGGTGGTGACTGCCACCACCAAACCCGCCGGTAAGAAGGCCCAGCCAGCCCAGCGCCAGCCCTCCCCCGGAAAGCTAGGCTCCGCCCTGCCCATTGCAACCGGCTCCCCTAGGACAGAGGGATCTGTCCCCTGTCTTTTTAGCAGCAGCCCCACCCCGCCTAGGAGCACCAATCCGGCCACCAACGCATAGGCTCCTCTCCAGAGCTGGGTTTGCTCAGCCAAAGACAGCCGCGGCTCCAAGAGCAGCGGATAACCCAGCAGTCCCGCCAAGCTGCCGGCATTGCTGGCTCCATAGAGTCCGTAGGGATCCCTCTTACTCTTGCCCAGCCCCCGTTGCAGCAGTGGCGACGTTCCCGAGAGGAGCAATAGAGGCACCCCTGCTCCGACTGCCAAGTTGGCCAAGAGAACTAGCGGAGGAAAGGCCTCCTCCGGCTGCGGGTGGCTCCTGAACTCAAAAGGCAAAAACTTAAGCCCCGCCAGCATGAGGATCCCGTGGATCAGCACGCCCCGCTCGGGATGGCGGCCCCGCCCCAGGCGATCCGCCCACAGGTAGCCCAACAGCAGGACAAGCTGGAAAAAGGCCAGGCAGGTATTCCACACCAGGGGGGATCCTCCCCACAGCGGCAGCAGCAACTTGCCCACCAACAACTGCCCCCAGAAGAGGCAGAAAGCGCTGGCAAACAACGTAAGGCCAACCAGCCAGACCACCGCTGCTCCCTTCAGCGGGCCTTGACTTGCAAGGGGAAGCGCTGCCTCAGCTCCTCTTCTACCTTAGACAGCCATTCTTCTTGGAACACCCACACTTGCCCTTGCTGCACGCGGCCATCGGGGTTTTGCGTCAGCTCTAGCCAATACACCAATTGCTTTCCCCGCAGCACCACGCCTTGCGTGGCCAAGGCAAGGCTATAGCTGGGATTGCCAGCCAGGGCCGCAGGGGCCGGGTAGCGGATGACCTCCACTGCCTGATCCAAATCGGCGGCGATCTCCGGGCCATAGACCTCGCGAATAGCCCGAAAGAGATCCTCTGCCGTCAGCCCTTGCGGGCGAAAAAAGGTCATCCGTTCCGAGCGGATCGTCTCCCGATCCAGGGGGTTGATGATCCGGCCTGGCGGGGCGACTGAGGCCAAGAAAGTAAACCGGGATCCATCCGGCTCCACCCGATGGATGTTTAACGTCTCGCCCGGGCGGGGCCGCAGCACCGGGTTGTTTTTTACCCAGCTAGCCACCTGACTTGGCGCTTGCCCAGGGATCCCCCAAGCGGCTGCCGAAAGGCCCACTGACCAGCAGGTGAGGGCCCAGCCTACCCCCAAAGCCAAACGCCGTTTTCTGCGATTTGGATCTCGACCGGCGAGTTTCCTGCCTTGCTTGGCACCCAAGACCCGCCATGGATTGAAGTCCACCTTCTCACGCCTCCGCACAAGCGAACCCAAGCAAAATGTCAAGCAATACTCCTCCAGTGTATCTGGGGCTCTCAGGCCGCCTGGTGCGCCTAAGCGTGGGCATTGCAGCCAACAGTGGCAGGGATTTTTCAGCGAGATCCCCAAATCCTGGGATCTTGTCCCGCAAAACGTAAAAGATACCTTAGGATTAACAGTAAGCAAATCTCAAACGCATCAAGTCAGCACCTCAGGAGGTAAGCGATGGCTCTTGTTCCCATGCGCATCCTGCTGGATCATGCCGCCGAACATGACTACGGCATTCCAGCTTTCAACGTCAACAACATGGAGCAGATCCAAGCAATCATGCAGGCTGCCCATGAAACCAACAGTCCAGTCATCCTGCAAGCCTCTCGAGGGGCGCGCAAGTATGCGGGCGAACACTTTTTGCGCCACCTGATCCTGGCGGCGGTGGAAACCTATCCCCACATCCCCGTGGCCATGCACCAAGACCATGGCAACAGCCCCGCCACCTGTTACTCTGCCATCCGCAATGGCTTCACCAGCGTCATGATGGATGGCTCCCTCAAAGAAGATGCCAAAACCCCGGCCAGCTATGAGTACAACGTAGCCGTTACTGCTGAGGTGGTGAAGGTGGCCCACGCGGTTGGCGTGACGGTGGAAGGGGAACTGGGCTGCCTGGGGTCACTAGAGACGGGCCGCGGCGAGGCGGAAGACGGCCACGGCGCCGAAGGGGCTCTTAGCCGCGACCAACTGCTTACCGACCCGGATCAGGCGGTGGACTTTGTGGAGCAAACCCAGGTGGATGCGCTGGCCGTAGCCATCGGCACCAGCCACGGCGCTTACAAGTTCTCCCGCCGGCCTACGGGGGATATCCTAGACATCGATCGCATTGCGGAGATCCACCGCCGTCTGCCCAACACTCACTTGGTGATGCACGGCTCCTCCTCGGTACCCAAAGAGCTCATTGACATCATCAACCAGTACGGCGGCTCCATCCCCGAAACCTACGGTGTGCCCATTGAAGAAATCCAGCGGGCCATCAAAAATGGGGTGCGCAAAATTAACATCGACACGGACAACCGCCTAGCGATTACGGCTGCCGTGCGCCGCGCGCTGGCCGAGAACCCGAAAGACTTTGATCCCCGCTCTTTCCTCAAGCCTTCCATCAAGGAAATGCAAAAGGTGTGCGCCGAGCGCTACATTGCCTTTGGCTGCGCCGGTCACGGCACCAAAATTCCTGTCGTTACCTTAGATGAGATGGCGGCTAAGTACGCTTCCGGCGCTCTGTCGGCTCAGGTGAAGAAGACCGCTGTGGTCTAGGGATCGCTTGCCCAGCTTCTCATCGCTCCCCTCTCCTCTGTAAGGAGGGGGCTATTTTTTGCACCTCAAACCCTGCCCCTGGCAGTGCGGCAGCTCCAGGTGCAGTT
This sequence comes from Synechococcus sp. WC10meta, assembly GCF_047461475.1. Taxonomy (NCBI): domain Bacteria; kingdom Bacillati; phylum Cyanobacteriota; class Cyanophyceae; order Synechococcales; family Synechococcaceae; genus Synechococcus; species Synechococcus sp. WC10meta. The sequence goes on along the minus strand of NZ_JANSHF010000002.1, from coordinate 103,452 downwards.
AGCTCCAGGACTCTTGAGGGATCGGGCCTAGGGCCATTGCCTCCCAGAAAGGGGCCGAAGGCTGGTGCAGGACGATGCGATTGCCATCGGGATCCCGCAGCTCCACCTCTTGGCCGTGAAAGGCCTGGCGCAGAGGGGAAGGGGAGATTTGGTACTCGGCTAACACCGCCGCTAGGGATCCCAAGTATCCAGCTAGATCCCGCACCTGCAGGCAGAGGCTGGCTGCCCCCCCTGGGACTGCCAACTCCGGCTCACGGCTGTGGTAGAGGCCCAGTCGCAGTCCCGGCAGCCGAAACTCCCCATACACTGGCTCGCCCTGGGGAGGAACCCGAACCTGGGGCGGGATCCCCAAAAGGGCTTGGTAAAAGCGCAGCAAGCGAGGTAAGTTGGGGGTGGCCAAGCTGAACAAAGCCGCGGCAATCTCCATGGCAACCCTAGCCCCCTTTTGCTTTTCCACTCTCTCCCAAGGTTGAACTATAGTAGGTAGCAAGACTTGCTGCCTCTTTACAAAGCAAAAAACTGGAGCAACCTACCGTGCTGGGGCTATTTAGCCGCTTTTCCCGTGACATGGGCATTGACTTGGGCACGGCCAACACGCTGGTCTACGTGGCCGGGCGCGGCATTGTCCTGCAAGAGCCTTCTGTAGTGGCCATCGACCAAAACACCAAGCAACTTCTGGCGGTAGGGGAAGAGGCCAAAAAGATGCTGGGCCGTACCCCCAGCAACATTGTTGCCGTGCGCCCTCTGCGGGATGGCGTGATTGCCGACTTTGACACGGCAGAGATGATGCTCAAGCACTTCATCCAGCGGGTACACGGAGGTCATTACTTGATTGCGCCGCGCATTGTCATTGGCATCCCCAGTGGGGTGACCGGTGTGGAGCGGCGGGCGGTGATGGAGGCAGCCCTGCAGGCGGGGTCGCGGGAAGTGTACCTGGTGGATGAGCCGGTAGCAGCGGCAATTGGGGCTGGCCTACCGGTGCAGGAGCCCGTAGGGAACATGATTGTCGACATTGGCGGCGGCACTACTGAGGTGGCTGTCCTCAGCCTGCAAGGGATCGTGCTAAGCGAATCGGTGCGGGTGGCAGGAGATGAGCTGAGCGAAGCCATCATCCAGTACATGAAAAAAGCCCACAATCTTACCATTGGAGAGCGCACCGCCGAAGAGATCAAAATTCAAATTGGCTCTGCCTACCCCACTCAGGAAGAGCTGAGCATGGAAGTGCGGGGGCTGCACCTCCTCTCGGGCCTGCCTCGCACCGTGACGGTCAAAAGCACGGAGATCCGCGAGAGCATGGCCGAGCCTCTCTCAGTCATTGTGGAGGCCATCAAGCGTACCCTGGAGCGCACGCCGCCGGAGCTTGCTGCTGACATCATTGACCGTGGCATCATGTTGGCAGGAGGCGGAGCCCTGCTCAAGGGCCTGGACGCTCTGATTAGCCATGAAACTGGGATCATGGTTCACATTGCCCCCGATCCCCTCAGTTGCGTGGTGCTCGGCACGGGGAAAGTTTTGGAGGATTTCAAAACCCTGGGTCGGGTGTTGAGTGCCAGCTTCAAGGCCTAGCAGGGTTTGCAGCTCTCAATTTTGGGTGGGAGTGGAGTGGTTAAGAGGAGTAGTGCTTGAGTCGGCTACGCCAATGGAGGCGCAAGGTTGGGGGACTGCTCCTGGCTACTTTGGCCCTAGGGGCCGCCCTAAGTCTGCGCCAAACGAAGGGATCCCTGCTGGTAGAGGTGTACACCTGGCTCACGGCCCCACTCCGTCCAGCCGTGAATCCCGAGGAGGTGCTCCGGCAGGCTGCTACCCGTGAGCTACAGGCCCTAGTAGCCGAGTTGCAGCACCAAAACCGCGAGCTAAGGCGGCTGCTGCAGCTTGCCGAGCAAGGGCCCCAGGTGAAGATCCCGGCAGCCGTAGTGGGCCGCAGTGCCGATCACTGGTGGCAGCAGCTTACCCTTGACCGCGGCAGCCGGCAAGGGATCAAGGTAGGGGATGTGGTGGTGGCGCCGGGAGGATTGATTGGTCGGGTTGAGGCAGTAACCCCCAACAGCAGTCGCGTGCTGCTCATTAGCGATCCCACCAGTCGAGTGGGGGTGACGCTGAGCCGCAGCCGGCAGATGGGTATCTTGCGGGGCACTGGCAGCCAGGAAGCTATTCTGGACTTTTTTGATAAAAATCCTCAGGTAGAGGTGGGCGATGTGGTGGTCACCTCGGGGCTGAGCAGCCTCTACCCCGCCGGGATTGTCGTGGGAACAGTTCGGGCAATTAACTTAGATGCTAGCCCTGCTCCCCAGGCCACTGTTGAACTGTCGGCGCCGCTAGGGTTTCTAGAATGGGCCTTGGTCTACCCCTATGCTCAACCTGCGGCTTCCCCCTCTTAAACCTCACCTCAACTGGCTGGTTACCGTCCTGTCAGGGCTGTTAGCAGCGGTGGCTCCGTGGTGGCGGGGGCCGGGCTTGGAGCTGGCGGGCTTGACCCCCGATTGGCCTTTGATTTGGGTGGTGTGCTGGAGTGTGCGGCGAAAAGCTTGGCAGGGGGCTGTTGCCGGGATCACCCTGGGGTTTCTGCAGGACGCCCTCACCAACCCCTATCCTACCCATGCTCTGGGGTTAGCCGTGGTCGGGATCCTCGCAGCCAGGTTGCAGAAACAGCGCTATATGCACGAGGACTTTATCTCCATAGCTTTGATTGTCTTTGGCATGGTGGTGATTGCCGAAACGCTGATGGCGTTGCAATGGATGTGGCTGACGGCCTTTGCCCCGGCAGGCATGGCAAGTTCCCCGCTAGGAAGCCTTGGCAGCGCCGGCCCCCGCTCCCTAGAGAGCATCTGGTGGAACCATCAACGCAATGTCCTTACCTCGGCCATTTTAAGTAGTTTGTGGGCACCGGCTCTGTACTGGCCTCTTAGCCGTTGCTGGCACTCCCAAGAGCGGGATCTGCAGTAGCTGCGGAGGGAAGAGCAAGCTAGCCCAGCACCCAGCGCTGCAGGGCAATGCCAAGGAGCAGGCCCAGGCCGCCAAAGCGCACCACCTGCCAAAAGGTTGCAGGGAGAAACACTTCCAGCAGATAGGCTTGCAGCCGTTCTTCTAGCTGGCTGACTTCCGTCTGGAGCTCAGCCCATTGGTCAGGGGAAAGCTGCGACAGGCGCTCCAGCTGGCGCAGGTCGGCTAGCCGTGCCTGTAAGATCTCAAGCCTTGCTTGCAGAGCCTCAAGCGGATCCGGGGAATCGGGAGGAGCTGTCACGGCTGGGTCTTGGCTGGAGTGAAAAATCCGGTCTGAATTTCGTTGAAGGGCTTGGCTTGGATCACCCCCGGGGGAAGGGGATCCAGCTGGAAAAGAGCCCGAATGGCGTTCTCCACTTCCGTGATGGGGCGGTTGCCGATGGAGTGGTAGACAAGCTTGCCCTGGGAGTCAAAAAGAAGGGTTTGGGGAACTCGGCCGCTATAGTACTGGCCGCGCTCATCGCCTGGCAAAAGAGAATCCACTGAGTAAGGAATGAAATAGACTGCCCGGCCATAGCGAACCTGCAAGCTGGAGAGAGTTGCCGCGTACCGTTTGCAATCGCTGCTGTCGTCGATGTAGTAGACAAGAAGGGCCGGGATCCCTTGTTCCTTCGCCTGCTTTAGGGAGACGCGCGGCGGAACCATGCCCCCATTGGAGCCGTAGAGGGCAAAGATGTTGCCGTCGTAGCGGTCGTCGTTGAGAAGAGCATGGGCAGGCGGAGACAGCCAACCCGTTAACAGGAAACAGGCAACCAGCAGGAGAAGACGGAGCTGCCGCATATTCAAGAGGGGGCCTGTCGGACAACCCGGCAAGGGGGGACTTCCTCATTGTGCCACTTGCGCGGCGCCGCCTTGTTCCCCTGGGCTGGGATCCAGCTTGGGAGCGGTGGATGATGGCCTCCGCCCATCGTAAGGTAGCCGGCGCTATTCGTGCCCCCTAGGCATTGCCAGCAGGCTACGCAGGAGGTTAGCTTTTGGAACAGTCTCCTGGCAGAGCGACTCTAGAGATGCTGCTCTGCGGAGGCCAGCCTAGATGGAAAGCTGTCCATGGGAGGGTCTTGGATCCGGTGTTGCTAGCTGTCGAAGCCGCTGCTTCCGTTGAGCCGCCAGGGGGAGACAACCTCGCTCCTGTGATCTTGGTGGCGGTGCTGCTGGCACTGGTGGTTATCTACTTGGTCAGCCGCATTGCCGGGGAAATAGCCGTTCGCTTCGGCTTTCCTCCTGTCCTAGGAGAGCTAGTGGGGGGTGTCCTGGTGGGCGGTTCTGCCCTGGGGCTGCTGGTTTTTCCCGAGGGGCCGCCTTCTGCTGAGACGTTGCCTGCTTTGGCCCATGCCTCGGCTCTTATGCAACTTTTACAGGCCACCGCTGGCCTTGACGAGGGATCCCTGGTGCCGGTGTTTGCCTCCCAGGCTGAGATCATCGAGGTCCTCTCGGAAATCGGGGTCATTATCCTCCTCTTTGAAATTGGCCTCGAGTCCGATCTGGGGGAACTGTTGCGGGTTGGCCCCCAGGCGGCGGCTGTAGCCGTTATTGGGGTTGCTATCCCCTTCGCGGCGGGAACACTGGGCCTGCTCTACCTTTTTCATGTGCCCGTCATCCCCGCCATCTTTGCGGGGGCAGCTCTGACGGCAACCAGCATTGGCATCACCGCCCGCGTCTTGGCCGAGCTGCAAAAGCTCACCTCCCCCGAAGGCCAGGTGATCCTTGGCGCTGCCGTGCTGGACGACGTGTTGGGCATTATCATCTTGGCCGTGGTGGCGAGCTTGGCCAAAACCGGCGAGGTTGATGTCGCCGATGTGGGCCTCATCCTTGTCAGCGCTGTCGTCTTTCTGGTCGGCTCTATTGTCTTGGGGCGACTCCTCAGCCCCTACTTTGTGGCTCTCCTCAGCCACCTGAAGACCCGCGGCAACCCCCTTCTGCCGGCTCTGGTGTTGGCTTTCCTGTTGGCCTACGTGGGGCAGGCCATCCACCTAGAGGCGATTCTGGGCGCCTTTGCCGCTGGCTTGATTTTGGGGGAAACGGACAAGCGCCAAGAGCTAGGAGAACAGATCAAGCCCGTTTCCGACCTGCTGGTGCCCATCTTCTTCGTCTGTGTTGGGGCCAAAACCAACCTCGCCGTCCTTAACCCCACCCTCCCTGCCAACCGGGAAGGGTTGATCATTGCCGCCTTCTTGGTTAGTGTTGCCATTTTCGGCAAGCTGGCCGCTGGCCTGGGGGCGTTTGGCAAGCCGGGCCTCAGCCGTTACGCTGTCGGCGTGGGCATGATTCCCCGCGGTGAGGTGGGCCTGGTGTTTGCTGGGGTGGGATCGGCCAGCGGTGTTCTTTCCGACGCCCTCGACGTCAGCATCGTTGTCATGGTGATTGCCACCACCTTCGTTGCCCCCCTCTGGCTGCGGGGAGTGCTGGGGGGTGGAGAAGCAACAGCAGCCACCACGGCAGCTCCAGAGGCCCCTTCCTCTCTCCTAGAACTCCAAGCCGAGGTTACAGAGCAAGATCGCAAAGGGGCTGAGGGCACCCTAGAGCCTGTCCCTCCGGCCTCGGAACGGCTGGGTATTCCCGAGAGTTAATGGAACGGTTGCCGCTCCGCCCATAGGCGCCGCCAGATGGCCTGCACCAGCAGCCGGATAGGATTGCGCCAGCTCGGCTCCCCTTCTGCAACCTTGGCCGCTGCCTGCGCCGGCGGTGCTACTTGGACTGGGGACGGCTCGAACCGCTGCAGCGTGGTTGCCCGCCGATCCAGGACTTGGGTCTTGAGGCTGCGGAAGCTCACCTCCTGGAGGTACTGCTGCAAGTCGGCCTCAGAAGAGCGGCGAACGTAGTCTTGCAGCCGCACCTGCTCTCCCAACAGGATTTGATCCCCGTCTTTGAGTCCCAGCTCAAACATCTCTGCCCGTTGACCGAGAGGCCGTTCGTGCTGCGCTTGCCCTCGATATTCCCATCCAGCAAGCGGTAGGTGTACTGCCCGTCCTTTTGCGGTAGCCGCAAGAGCAGGGCGTGTTGCCGAGAAACAGCCGCCGAATGAATGACAATGGCGTTGCTGGGATCTCAGGTGGCGGCACTGAGGGCCAAGGCTCGCCTTCCCTGCTCGTCGTCGATCACCAAAACGTGCCAAGTTTGGGAAACTGGGTCGGCAGACATGGCTTGGGGTTAGCTTGGCTAGAGACGGAGAGGCCAAAGAGGGCCTTCCCTATGCCCCTATAATAGGGTAGGGCTTTTTGCCCGCGAGGAATCGTAAACACCGGTCATGACTGCACCTTCCTCCCTTCTCCAGGAGCTTCCTCCGATTTACCCTGGCGTTGCCGTGCGGGTCATCAACCCCAACGATACCTACTACCTCTTTGAGGGCCAGGTGCAGCGGGTTACCGACGACCACGCTGCTGTCCTTTTTGAAGGCGGCAACTGGGATAAGTTGGTAACCTTCCGCCTCACGGAATTGGAAGTGGTGGACAAGTCCCGCCGCTAGCTTTGCTTGGGTGTCCCGGGGACTTCCCATGCGCAGCCACTGGCAGGAACCTTTCCTCTGGATCCACGCTGCGGGGATCCTCCTTTTCCCCCTGTGGATAGGGCTAACTGTCATTGGGTTGGCCACGGGGGATCCCCTCCTGCCGGTGGGCGTGGAGCAGGCCGCAGTGGCGGTGGCAGGCATTGGGCCGGTTTTAGCCATGCAGTGGCGCAAGCCCTTCAATGTCTTCAGCCTGTGGGTGGTCGCCTTTCCTCCGGAGGAGCTCTCCCCTGACCAGCGCCGCATCCTGGCTGCTTTTGTGAGCCCGGAACACAGGATCTTGACGGTGTTGGCGGCGTTCCTACTGCTAGAGGTTCTCGAGCGTCTTTACGACTTGGCACCTCTCTTTGCCCCCCTTACTCCCGGCGATGGCAGTCGGCTAGCGGGTCTAGTCATTGCTGCCTTTGGCTTTTGGGGAGCCAATGTGTTTTTGCAGATCCCTCTTGCTGTAGCGCGGGTTCTTTTCTTGAGCGATCTGGAGCTGGCCCAGATCGACCCCATCCCTGCTGAAGAGATTGAAAGCCGCTTTTCCAGCTTCGGCAATCGCCATAACCTTTTGCTGCAGCGGCTGCTGCGCCGTTTGGCCAGGGTCCCAACCCAACCATAAGGCAGAGGTGGAAACTGGTCTGGAGCCCAAATCCCCAGGGCCAGCTTCCTCGGCCAAGACAGCCACACCCTAAAGCCCAGCTTTTCTTTAGCCGAGTTTTGAGGGCAGGTTTCTGCCCCGAAGAGGCTGCAGCTCGATGTTAGATTGGTGGATGGGATCCAGACCATCGGCATTCTCCCGACTTCGAGGCTACTGCACCGGCCATGGCGAGCAACTTTTCCTTCCGCTTCAGGCAATTTGCCCAACGCCTCCGAGAAACCACCCAGCTTCCTTCCTTTTTCACTGACCAAGCCACCAGCGAAACCCAAAACCTGGCCCGGGAGTTGGCCTTGGTGGGGGAATATGCCACCCAGCTCAGCCAGGTGGTGATGGAAGTGGACTTCCTCAACCAGCTCTATACCCGCCTCTTGAACGAGCGAGAAGTGCTGCAGCAGGAAAAAGAGAACTTGGAGGCGCGGGTCTTTGAGTTGCAGCAGGAGCGCAACGAGATCGAGCCCCAGGTGATGCACCTGCGCGAACAACTCAGCCAAGTTGCCTTTCAACTGGAGCAAACCCAAAACCGCGAGCGCAGCCTCAGCGAACGGGAACGACAGCTCTCGGAAATTGTTGCCCAACTGGAGCGCCGTCGAGCTGTGCTCAACCAGGCCATTGAAAACCTTACCAACCAGGAGGCCGACTACACCGTCCGCAACAAAGAGCTGGAAGCGGTGATCAAAGACAACGAGCGCAAAGCTCAGCAATACCTAGAGGCCGTCAACCACTACCGCGCATACTTGGAAGAGCTAAACGCCCAGATCCAAGAGGCCCAGGCCAAGCTGAAAAGCCTCGGGGTCGAGCCCAAACCCGCTAACCTGCCGCGGCTTGAGGATATGGAAAAGCCAACTCCCATCCCCACACCGCCGCCTTCCCCTCCAATTGGCTACCCACCGCCCCCACCTCAGCAGTCTCCTCCCACCCAGCCAGGTGGCTATTGGCAGGAGAGCCCCTTCGACGACGATCCCTGGGCCTAGCCTGCCGGCAGTTGCCGTTTTGCAGCGGAGTTCAGCGTTCCCTCTTCTGACCTATCTGGGGAAGGGGTGGGATCCAACATCACAAACAGAAACGACTCCAGCCCTGCCAGGTAGGTGAGCACCTGCTCCTGAGCCGCTTCCTGGTCTATTCGATTGGCTTGGGCTGCTTGCTCGATGAGGCTGGCCACCGCCGTTGGCCCCTGCAACAGGGATCCCAGCCAGGCCATCTGGGCCCCGGGAATGGTTAGGCGCCCACGGCTAGCCCCTGGCCAATTCATAGCAAACTCCTGCTTTTTTTCGTGGGCCTGGGCGAAGTTGTGGCGAAATTCAGCGTTGTCCGCCAAGATGGGGTTGAGCTGTACCCTGCCTCTCAGCCAGTCTTCATCACTCCAGGGCAAGACCAGGGAAGAGCCAGGGTGCTCCGCCCAAAAGTCGATGAGGCGGTGGTTGGGGCAGATCAGCTCGTAGAGGTGGTTTTGCTCGGCGGGAGAGAGCTTGTCCAGCTCCGCCTCTAGCCAAGCCGGCATGGCTCTGTCTTTGAACAGCAGCGCTGGATCCCAGTCAGCGTAGTCCACAAGGCAAACCAAGCCCAGCTCTGCCTCTTGGAGCATGCGCATTAGGTCTGGGATCAGAAATCCCTTGTCCCCAGGCAAGAGGTAGTTGGCCCGGATGTTGCCGTCGTCGCTGTAGATCTTGGGATCCCAGTGCAGGGCAGCCCGCAGCTCGTCGGAGGCCAGGCTGGCCATAAACTCCCGCACCCGCCGGCAGGCTTCGGGGGTGGGCAGCTCAAACAGGCCCAGCAGCCGGAACGCCTCCTGCATGCGGAAGATCACCTCCCGCTGGTAGGCGTGGTGTAGGTTGGCCCGCAGGATCCCGTTTGGCTTGAGCACTCGCTTGAGGGCCTTTAGCCCAGCCACCGGGTCGTCCAGCAAATAGAGCACATCGTTAAGGCTGATAAAGTCAAACTGCAACCCGAGCCGTTCGACCTCCAACAAGTCTAGGGCGTAGAGCTCCACCTCCCCGAACCCGTGGTAGCGCAGGCGCCGCTCGGCTGCTCGCACTGACTCTGGCGCCAGATCACAGGCCACCAGCCGCGCCCCTGGATTGGCCTCCGCCAAGAGCAAGGTCTCCCAGCCAGAGCCACAGCCGACATTGAGGATGGTGATCCCCTCGCTGGGCAGGATGGCGCGGGTACGGGCGTATTGGGCCGTCGTCCAGCTCAGGCGGTACAGGCTGTCGATGGCGTTGCGGCCTGACGTCTCGAGGGGCACGTTGGGATAGGGCAGTTCCTCGTAGAGTTGCCGCAAAGACTCAGTCGTGCTGCCAGCCATGGGATCCGCTCCTAGGAAGCTGCTTCTTATGCTACTGCCCCAGGAAGGCCGCAATAGCGCCGGCAATGGCCTCATTGCCCCCGCGATCCAGCCCCTCCGGCGCCTGGGGAGGGTGAGGGGGATCCCGCAAGAAGTCCCAGGATCCCTCGAAAAACTCCTCGGCAGAGAGGATGCGATGCCAGCCGTAGCGCCGCAATCCCTCCACCAATAGGGGCGACTCGGCAAACCCAAAGCGGTTGACACAGGCCATGGGCGTGCCACAGCGCAGTGCCTCTGCCAAGGTGCCATAGCCCGGCTTGGACACCACCCAGCGGCAGAGGGGCATCACATCCACTGGCCGCCACACTTGACCGTCTAGGACTCGCAGGTTGGGCAAGGCAGGAGCCTGCTGGTCAAAGGTGAGAAACTGCCAGTCGGGAAAATCCTCCAGCCGCCCGTAGGGCAAGCCCTGCAGCCCCAGCCCGCCAAAGGTCAACAAAACCGTGGGTCGCTCTCGCTCTAGCCCCAGGCGCTGGGCCACCTCCTCTGCCAAGTAGCGCGGATCCGACCCCGTCAGCCCTACTGCCTCTTGGCAGGGAAAGGCGCCCATGGGCTCGGCAAAGGGCAGGCGAAACAGCCGCTGGCACCGCCCGTACAGCTCGCGGATCCAGACCACAAAAGGCTGGAACTGGGGGCCATACTCTTGATAGATAAAGTCCCAGCCGAAGTTGCTCGCCATCCAGCAGGGGATCCCGGCGGCCTGGGCAATTGCTGCAGCCAGCGGCGGCACGTCCGCCAACACCAAGGGTATCCCCTGGGCGCGAATGAACTCCGCTTCTTCCTGAATCAGTGCCTCAGCCCCGGCTTTGAACGTCTTGAGGGCAGCTAACGTAGCCGGCAGATCTGCCTGCAGACCATCGGGCTGCACCACGCCTACATCCAGGGCCCGCTGTCGATGGAGAAACGGCCCCTCCACATAGCGCTCCAGGAGCCAGCGGGGGGCTGGTGTCACCCAAATGGGCAGGACATTGGGATCCCGCCGCCGCAAAGCGTTTACCACCGCCGCCAGGCGGGTGACGTGCCCAAACCCATGGGCCGTTGCCGCCACATACAGAGGGACCGGCTTCACTGCCATAGCCTCAGGAAAGAACAGGCTGAGGTCTTTCCCGCCAGGAGACCCAGAGGTTGCTGGCCAAGATGAGAACTAGGCCCAGCACGGAGCCGGGAGCGATCTGCTCCCGCAACAGCACCGCAATCAGCCCCAGCGACAAGAAGGGTGTTACATAGACCCAATTGGCCAGGGATCCCCGCTCGTTCGCTAGCTCCAGCGCCCGCAACCAGAACACAAAAGTCAGGCCCATCTCCGCCAAGCCGATGTAGGCCGCCCAGCCCAGCCCTGCCATTGTCCACCTCAGCTCCTGAAACGGCAACAGTAGCAGACAGTAGCCGCTGCCGAAGAGAAATCCCATGAACAGCTTCAGCAGGGCATCCCGTCCATCCCGCACATTGAGCAGCCAGTAGAGAGCCCAAATAGCGGCGCTGCCCACTGCCAGCACCACTCCCCAGGGATCCTCCACCTGCAAGGTGCCCCAGGATCCCCCCGTGGCCACCAGCACCACCCCCAGCAGGCTTGTTCCCAAGGCCAGCAGTAGCCGCCCGCGCAGGCGCTCCCCCAACAGCGGCACCGCCAAGAGAGCCAACACCAGCGGCCAGGTGTAGTTCAAAGCCAGCGCCGCCTGGGCCGAGAGGCGATCGTAAGCCTGGAAGAGCACCCCGTAGTAGCCAAACGGGTTAAGCAGCCCCTGCAACGCCGACAGGGCAAGCTGGGATCCCTTCTGTTGGGCAACAAGATGCGCCCGCCCTGTTACCACCAGAGCCATCCCCAAGATTAGGCAGGAGCTGCCCGCCGAAAGAATCAGCAAGGCCGTCGGCGCAAGGTGTTGCAAGCCAAACTTAAAGGCGCTGGCTGCCGTGGCCCAACCCAAGATGGCTGCCGCCAGATAGGCATAGGCTCGGCGGGGATCCCTGGGCATTAGAAGCTGTCGAGATCTCGATCCTCCGGCTTCGGCTTCGCTTTGGTGGAAAGGCCCAACCGCGGTGCCACCACCCAGGCGTAGAGCAGGTAGCCCAGCCCCGCCACCACCGCCCACCTGAGAAGGGTGACGAACACCCGAAAGACTAGCCCAACCAGCAGGATACAGCCCAGGATGACCAGAACCGGCAGCAGGGGGCGCCCCCACCTCCCAACCCAAGCCCAAAGGGCAGCTTTGTCCTGGGACGAGCTCCGCAACTTGGCAGCGGCCGCAGTCGCCTGCTCCAGTTCAAGCTCAAGCTGTTTCAGCCGTTCTTGCTCTGACATAGGGAGCAGTCTCTAGGATCCAGAGCCACCTCCATCTTACGGGCTGCTCCTCACAAAGTCGGGCAACCTAGGCCCGCGCCGAGAGGATCTCTTGGGCCATGGCGCGGAATGAATCCAAAGCTGGGCCGGGGCGACGGTTGGGACGCGGAGCCGGGATCTCGTTGGGCACAAACGGCTTCTCGACCACCACCTTAGGCTTAGCAGGCGCAGCCGTTGGGGCAGGCTTGGAGGAAGCTGCCGGCTGGGTTGAGGCCGGGCGAAAAGGCCCGGTAATGAAATCCACTAGGCCGCCGAAGAGGATGCCAAAGAAGGAAAAAAGACCACCAAACAGCTTTTTGAGAATGCCCATAGCCAATTGCGAAAAAGAGGTAAAGCTATGCAACTTAGCACTCATTATTGAGAGGAACGAGCATCTTGGCTATGGGTAAATGTTCTTAGACTCAGGGATCCCCCACCTCTCTGCCAGTGGCGTCAAAGCGCCGTAGGGGTAGGGCCAGCTCCAGCTCCTGCAGCTCCAAGGGTTCCAGCGGTTCCAAGATGACCCGGCTGCGCCCTAGCTCAAAGCTATCGGCTGCTGCCGGATTGACCTTGTAGCCGATATCCGCCATGGCTCCCACCGTGAGGATGCTCAAGGGATTGGGCACGCCCCGGTCGAGACGGCTGGTCATCAGCTCGCGGCCCAAGACACTCTCCCGCCAGTGGGAATCGCGGGATCCCACCCCAAATTGGTTCTCCAGCGGCACAGAAGGGGCATTGCCTCCTAGCGTGGAGAAAGCCTCAACTGCCCGCGGGCCGATAAAGCGGGGGTCATAGCCCGGCGGCGTCGGCTGATCCCGCCCCACCAAGCCCACTGTCAGCCCCTTGGGATTCCAGACACTGGGCAAAAAGCCAAGGGCATGGCCCAGCTCATGCAGGGCGGTGATGGGCAGATCCCCCCGCTCTTCCAAAGCCGAGAGGTTTTGGCTGTTGAACACAACAACGGAGTAGAAAGGCAGGCCATTGGAGGCCCGCACAAAACAGGGAGCGGCTCCCCCTAAAATCCGCTCGTTGCCCAGGTTTCTCGCCCGCACCTCCACCAGCAGATCGTCGATGGGGAAATCAAGGGGGGTGCTGGGAAACCCCGCATCGCACTCGTCGGCCCGGATGGTGGTAGGCGGCAGATCCGGCTGATCCTCGATGATGATCTCCTGCCACCTCAAGGCCGCGCTGCGGACAATGGCTTGTTGGCTGGGAGTGAGGCTGTTGTCGGGGAAACGAACGTCAATGGTGAACTGGGGAACAGGGGCAACTGTTGGCGAAGGCAGAGTTGGAGGAGGAAGGGCTTCTAGGGAAGAGAAACCCCCTCTTCCCCCGCACGCTTTGAGGAGCAGTAGCAGCACAGCCATGAGGAATCCGAGCAGGCGCAGGCTCCAGGTTCGGCGCCCAAGTTGCCGCAGCCCCAGGAAATGCTTCGCCCTCTTCTTTTGAACAACCATAGCTGGGCTGGCCGTCAAAAAGCCTCCGAAACGCTAACATTGGCTGCAGCGCTAGGGATCCTCGGTGTACATCAGCGTCATCATTCCCACCTACAACCGCCTTCCCATCTTGCAGCAGTGTCTGCGAGCCTTGGCGCAACAGCAGCCCGGCCCCTACGACGGCTACGAGGTGGTGGTGGTAGACGACGGCTCCACCGACGGGACGGTGGAATGGCTGCAGAGCCAGCCGCCGGCCTTGCCGCCCCTGAAACTCTTGTGCCAAGAGCACCGCGGCCCTGCTGCAGCTCGCAACCTGGGGTTTCGCCACGCCCAGGGATCCATCATCGTCTTCATCGATAGCGACCTAGTGGTGGTGGATCACTTCCTGGCCGCCCATGCCCAGATGCTGCGGCGGCATGGGGTTACCGGCAATCCCAACTCGCCCCACGAAGCCAAGGTCTTCACCTACGGGCGGGTAATCAACACCTGCAACTTCCAGGATCCCCGCTCCGAGCCTTTCAAGCTCACCGACTTTTCGGCCGCTTTTTTTGCCACCGGCAATGTGGCTATTGCCCGCCACTGGCTAGAGCAGGTCTGCGAAACCCCCGCCGGCCCCTTCGACGAGCGGTTTCACCTCTATGGCTGGGAAGACCTGGAGCTGGGGGTGAGGCTCAAGCGCCTGGGTTTGCGGCTGGTCAAGTGTCCCCAGGCCACTGGCTACCACTGGCACCCCCCCTTTGAGCTGCAGCAACTTCCAGCGCTCATTGAGCGGGAGCGGCAGCGGGGCCGCATGGGCATCCTTTTCTACCAAAAACACCCCACCTGGGCGGTGCGTTTCATGATCCAGCTAACGCCCCTGCACCAAATCCTTTGGGGCCTGCTGTCGCTGGGGGGCTGGTTGAACGAAAAGCGACTGGAACCGCTGCTGCGCTGGCTAATCCAGAAGGGACAATCCCAACTGGCCCTAGAGCTGTGTCGGATTTTCTTTCTCAACTGGTATAACGTGCAAGCAGTTTATGCCGCTTACAGGGAAATAAAGGCGCGAAACAGCGGCACCCACTTGGCCTGAGCCACCAAGAGCGTCGGGTAGGTCAGCTGGCCATAGTCCTTGCCCACCCTCAAAGGCTGGCCGGGATCCGGGTCAGCCGGGCCCAGAGGCTCCCACACTGCGCCAGCTCCTTTCGCAATAGCCCACACTGCCGCCACATCCCAGATCTTAGGCGAGCGCTCCACCGCGCCCAAAAGGCTGCCGCTAGCCACCAAGAGCAAGTTGTAGGCAGCTCCCCCTAGCATGCGCGCCTTGCAGGGAAATTCCGGGCTAATCCAATGGCCGCTGCGGGAGCAAAAATTAAACAGTTGGTTGGGGCCAGGTGGAGCGGTGCTGGGGCGGATGGGTTGAGGACAAGCAGGATGCTGGTCGTGGCGGGTGAGGAAAGCCCCTGCTGGGGCATCCCCGGGAAACTGGGGCCAATAGCCGTAAAAAGTCTGGCGGATAGGTGGCAAATGGACACAGCCAAACACAGGCAGGCCCCAGTGCAGCAACGCCAGCGAGCTGCCCCAGATGGGGATCCCGTGGGCAAAATTGGTGGTGCCATCGAGGGGATCCACCACCCAGCACCACTCTGTCTCGGGGAAGATGTGGTTTGACTCCTCGCTCAAGTAGCCGTGATCCGGATAAGCAGCGGCAATTGCCTCCTGAAAGGCTCGATCGGCCCACTTGTCGGAAGAGGTTACTAAGCTGCCATCCGCCTTTTCCGTGGAGCGTGCCTGGCCAAAGTCGGCTAGAAGCTGAGAGCCCACCCGGGCTGTCAGCTGGAGGGCAAACTCGGTGACCTCGCGCCAAAAGGAGGAAAGCTCCATGCTCTAATCCTAGCGGCAGCCTAAGTAGCCCAGGATCAGCCAGATCCTCTCTTCCCCGACCGCCTTCAGCTCCAAGCCGACTAGAATCGCTGACAGGTCTGCCACAGCCGGCCTTCCTCCTCCATGAACCCGCAACTGATTGGACAACTGATTGGCAACCGCTACCGGCTGATCCGACCCATCAGTGAGGGGGGGTATGGCCAGGTGTTCGAGGCAGTGGATACCCAGCTTGGCAACGAGGTGGTAGCTGTCAAGTTGCTGCGCCCGCCGCCGCCGGACATGGGGCCGGAGTACTACCAGCAACTGCAGCAGCGTTTCCTGGACGAGGCAAGGGTAAGTGCTTTGCTGGGGGAGCACCCCAACATTGTGCAGGTACGCTCCTACGGCCTGTACCAAAACCAGCCCTACCTGGTGATGGAGTACCTAAACGCCAAGCCCTACACGGGCCAAGGTTTGGACTCCGTGCTGGCGCAAGAGGGCCCTCTGCCTCCTGAGCGGGTGGTGAACTTGGCCTTGCAAATTTGCTCAGCCTTGCACCATGCCCACAACTTCCACATGGATCTAGGCAAACACTCCATTCGCGGCGTTATCCACCGCGACATCAAGCCGAGCAATATCTTCGTGCAAAAGGGTCCTGACGGCAAGGAGCGGGTCAAAATCCTCGACTTCGGCATTTCCAAGCTCATGGGAGAAGCCTCTCGCCGCTTGACGCAGACGGGCTATTTTCTGGGCACGATGGTCTACGCCTCCCCGGAGCAAATGCGAGGAGAAAAACTAGATGCCCGCTCCGACATCTACTCCCTGGGGGTGGTGCTGTACGAGTTACTCACTGGCAAGCTTCCCTTCGAGCCCGACACCGATACCTTGCAGGGCTGGTACCACGTCCATAACTTTCAGCAGCCCCGTCCCCTGCGAGACCATCCCCTGCCTCACCCTATCCCCGAGGCGCTGGAAAAGGTGGTGCTGCGTTGTTTGGAGAAAGACCCTGCCCTTCGCCCCGCCACTATGGAAGAGCTGGCTCAAGAGCTCCAGGCTGTGTATTCTCCGCGGCATATCCCCGCGGGCTTTGGCGGGCAAGGGACTCCACAGGCTCCCTCCAGCTCGGAGGCAGATGAGAAAAAGCTGCAGCAAGCCGTGCATTGGATCGAGGCAGGCGAGTACAAGAAGGCCGTCCGCCTCCTCAGCGAGCTAATCCAGAAAACTCCCAACGACGCCCGCTACTATCTCTACCGCGGCCTGGCTCACCAACGGCAAGGCCATTGGGGTCTTGCCCAGATGGACTACCAAGGGGTGCTGCGGCTGGAACCGGGCAATCCCTTTGCAGAACAGGGGCTACGCGAGGTCGAGCAGCAGGTGGGTTCTGACCACAGACCTACCCTGTTTCCTACAGCTACACCTCGGCGGGGCAGAAGGTTGGCCTGGGCTTGGCTTTTGGCCAATGGGGCAGCAGCTGGCGGCGGCTACCTAGGGTTGGCGGCTTTGGCTCCGCTGCTGGTTCCTTTCGGATCCCTCCAAGGGGCGGTGGTTGGGGCTGGTCTTGGCCTGATGACGGGGCTACTGCAGTGGGCAGTGCTGCGGCGGCAGGTCTCTTGGCGGTGGGTGGCGGCTACGCTGCTGGCTACAGCTGTGGGTTGGCTGGCAACAGATCTCCTAGCTCCTCAGGTGGAGGGGGTGATCCCTGTCTTGGATCCGAACGATCCCTGGATCCAGAGGATCCTCCCAGCGATGGCTAGCCCCCTACGCGGCTTGCTGGTGGGTCTTGGCGTCGGTGGGCTGCAAGGGATCCTACTGGCTCGACAGGGGAAAGTTGCCTGGGCCTGGCTCTTAGCAGCAGGGGCAGAAGGGGGAGGAGCGGCTTTGCTCATGGGCTTGCTGTTGGCTAGCTCTGCTGGGAGCCCCTGGTTGCTGCTCCTTGCAGGTCTTTTGGCCTCTACCCGTCCCCTTAGCGCTCTTGTGCTTTTGTATTGGTGCCGCAAGTAGTAAAGACTCCAAACAACAAGAAAGCCCTCTCCTGAGGGCCTCCTTAGGGATACTGTTTGCGCCGTTTTACCGTTGTTTTCGACCTGGAAAATCCACGATAGGACATCGGGGATGATATTGATAGTTTCCAAACCAAGTTTGGCTTACTACTCTCACATCCACACCCGTCCTAATTGCCAAAGGGTATCGATCGCAAAAACATAACGGCAGCCACCAACGCCTCAGTATCCTCTGGCCATCTTACCCCATTCCCCTGCGGGATCTGTCAAGGGCCTACCAAGAAGTCACTCTTCGGATCCCCTGCTCTGTGGCTTTTTGGGGTACGGTAGGAGCATGCGGGTTAGGTAGCTCCCGCAAAGGGGAGAATCTCTGCGTGCATCCGTTTTGGAATGTCCCCATTGAAACGTCCTTCTAGCCATGCTGGGTTCTCTGTTGGACAACATCTACGGCGCCTGGTTCCTGCCAGAACGTACCTTTCGCTTGCTGCGGCAACAGCCTGTCCTCTGGCAGGCGTTTGGGGTGGTAGCGCTGCTTAACCTCCTCGAGGCCATTCGCCGCTTCGGGTTCAACCTGCCGAGCCTAGTACTGGCAGTCCTGGCGGGATTCCTGGGCTGGGTGAGCTTGGCAGCTTTGTTGCAGGGCCTGGCCTTTTGTTTTGGGCGGGCTGCCCCCTCCTTTGCGGCCCTGCTTTGCCTGACGGGTTTTGCCGGCCTGCCCTGGCTCCTGCTAGGGCCTGCCCAAGCTTTGGGCGGGGTTGCCGGATCTCTGTTGGGCTTGGTGGCCCTGGTGTGGTTCGGGGTTTGGCAAGTGCGGGCGGCGGCGGTGGCCCTGGATCTGGAGTGGTGGCGTTTGGTAGGCCTGATCCCGATGGCCTTTCTGGGAGGGATCCTCTCCCTGAACTGGTTGACCAGTGGCCTCTTGGCCTTGGCCTCTCTGGGCTAGAGGTTAGCTAGGTACTCGTTGCAGCTCCGGTCTTTCCTCAGGGAGGATGGCGCCCTCTACGGGGCAAACCTGGAGACAGATGCCACAGTCAATGCAAGCAGCAAAGTCGATCCAGAAGTAGTCGGTGCCTTTGGCATTTTTGCCGTTCCCAGGGTGAATACAGGCAACCGGGCAAGCCTCCACGCAGTCGGCAACGCCTTCGCAAACGTCAGTAACAATGGTGTGCGGCATGGATCCCTCCCGCGGACGCTTCTTAGTCCTGTTGGCCAAGGCAGCTAGCCTCAAGTCCGTCCGCCCTCTGCCCCTGCATGGCGGATGGCTTTGTCATTCTAGGCGAAAACGAGCGTAAATTCTTGGGGAGCCACCGCCAAAGAGCGCACCCGCAACTGCTAGCGAAGGCGGGGAGAGAGGGTGGAAGTTTGGGCTAAGCTTTCCCTGAGGGAATCCAAATTAAACGGGAGCGGCAGCCATGCGGTGCTCGTGGCCCCTGGCGCTAGGCCTAGGTTGGGTGCTCACCTGGTCGAGTGCTAGCCTACCCACCTGGTCCCAAGGTGTGCAACAGCAAGCCTCGCTGGCCTGGACTGAAGCCTACGTGGCAGCGCTGGAGCGCCAAACAGACCTGGTGCTGACCCGGGAGCCACTGTCAGCCCCTCTCACCCGCCTGGAATTGGCCCGGTGGTTAACCGAATTTTTCGGCTACGTGCCCAACCCCAAGCAGGTGCAAGAGATTCGCGACCTTGAGCCCAATACCCCTGACTATTGGACGGCGCAGGCGGTGCTACAGGCAGGGGCCATGCGTCTTTACGAAGGCAACGAGTTCCGCCCCCAAGGGGATCTCACCCGCCTAGAAGCTCTAGCCATCCTGGTGCGGGCCTTGCGATTGCCTGCTCCCAGCCAGGCTGACATCGAGCGCTGGATGGCTCTGTACACCGACGCTGCTGAGGTGCCAGAGGTGGGGCGAGCTCTTGTGGCTATGGCAGGGGAAGCGGGCCTATTGGTGAATGTGCCGGATCCCGCCAAGCTGCGGCCCAACCGGATCCTCAGCCGTGGTGAAGGAGCAGTGCTGCTGCACCAGGCGCTGGTACATCGCGGAAAGCTGCCGCCTCTGCCGCCTCCAGTAGCCCAACTGCGTCCTTCCCCGGCGCCAGTGGCCAAAAGCGTTCAGCCTGAAATCTTGCAAACACGAGTCATTCCTGAAGCGGGAGTGGTGCTGCCAGGGCAAACCCTGACGGTCGAGGCCCAGGGCACCCCCAACGGCAAGGCCAGCGTGGATATCGGCGACCTGGTGCGGGGCTTGCCCATGGAGGAGGTGCAGCCTGGCTACTACCGCGCCGTTTACACCCTTGGCCCCCAAGACAGCGCCCTTAGCCCCGACATCCGCATTCAACTTAGCCTCAACGGGCTGGAGACCCGTGTTCAGCGGCGGCTCCCCCAGTTGGCCTTGGGCAAGGTCGCTCCCCCGAGAGTCGAGCCGCTGTTTCCTCCTTCGACCCCTCTGCCCCAGCCGGCCCCTGCCCCTCCTACCCCCCTGGCCGCCAGCCACGGCCCTCGCATCACGGCCATTCGCCTGCATCCCCAGCGCGACCTAGTGGAAGGAGATATCCTCACCATCGCCATCTGGGGAGACTCAGGAGGAGTGGCCCAATTTGACCTGGGCAACCTGGCCCTAAACCAGCCAATGCGGGAGGTGCGGCCTCACCACTACGAGGGCACCTACGTGGTGGCTCCCACCCACCAGGCCACCAATCCCACCTTGCGGGTTGTGCTTACCAAAGACGGCCTCAGCCAGGAGTACCGGGAGATCTTTCCTTTCTCAATCGATGGATCCAAAGGAACCCGCCCCACCATTCAGCCGGCTTCTGGGCCTGTGGTCGCCGGGCCGCCTCGGATTTTCAGCGTTACCACCAACAGCACCAACCTGCGCAGGGGCGAGATCCTCAGAGTAACAATGCAAGGGGATCCCGGAGGGCGGGCCGCTTTTCGTATTGTCGGGGTAACTCCCGAGGTAGAGATGCGGGAGGTGGCACCGGGCCTCTATGAAACTCAGCAGCAACTGCCCTCCAACATGCAGCCAGTTAACAACGGCATCATCGAGGTAATCTTGGAGCGGGGCGGGCAAAGGGCCATCCAAACCAGCCCCTCGCCCATTACCATTGCTCCTTGACCATGCGATCTCTCTAGGGCTGGCCCGTGTGGGAGGGGCCAACTAAAAACAGCATGATTCCTGACGCAGGGAGATCTAGTACGCCTTTGCCGCTTTTTCAACCAACACCCCATAGACCTTGGGGCTACAAAGTCAAGGATGGTATGTCCCATCGGGAAGAATCGTGCCCGTCAAATCTTTGAACCATCCCCATCCAAGATTGAGCCTGGCACCTGCTAGGTTGGCTTCCCTAAGCTGAGTGCCCAGCAGCTTGGCCCAGCTCAGGTCGGCCCCACTTAGGTTGGCTTGGCTCAAATTAGCCTCGTCCAAATCAGCCCCAATGAGCTGAGCTCTGCTCAGGTTGGCCCCAGTGAGGTTGGCACCTCTTAGGTTGGCGCCTCTCAGGTCGGCCCCAGCCAGGTTAGCTTCTTGCAGATGGGCTCCGCGCAGGTCGGCATCGCGCAGATCGGCCCTGCTTAGGTCGGCCCCAATTAGGTTAGCGTCGCGCAGGTCGGTTCCATATAGGTTGGCTTCACCCAGGCTAGCTCTGCTCAGGTTGCTCCCGCTCAAGTTGGCCCCGCTCAGGTCAGCTCCGCTTAGGTTCTTCAGGCCGGCCTGACTGTTGACGATTTCCCAGACTAACCGCCACTTGGTGTCTAGCTGGGTTGTCTCAGAAACAACTGACCTCCTTAGGCCAGCTCTGTCCAAGTCAGCCTCCCTTAGGTTGGCCCCGCTTAAGTTAGCCCCGCTCAGCTTGGCCCCCCTTAGGTTGGCTCCCCATAGGTAGGTTCCGCTCAGGTTGGCCTCACTCAAGTCTGCTCTGCTCAGATTGGCCTCGCTTAGGTTGGCCTTGGTCAGGTCAGCTCCGCTCAGGTCAGCCTTGCTCAGGTCGGCTCCACTTAGGTTCTTCAGGTTAGCCTGACCGTTGACGATTTCCCAGACTAGCCGCCACTTGGGGTCTAGCTGAGTCGTTTCAGAAATAACCGACCCCCTCAGCTTGGCGTTGCTCAGGTCAGCCCCGCTCAGGTTGGCCTCCCTTAGGTTAGCCCCACCCAGATCAGCCTCCCTCAGGTTGACCCCGCTCAGGTCGGCACCGCTCAGGTTGGCTCTGTATAGATTCTTTAGGCTGGCCTGACCGTTGACGATTTCCCAAACCAGCCGCCACTTGGGATCTAGCCGGGTTGTTTCAGAAATAGCCGACCCCCTCAGCTTGGCCCACCTCAGGTTGGCTCCCCTCAAGTCGGCCTCACTCAGGTTGGCTCCGCTCAGGTTGGCCCAGGTTAGTTTAGCTCTGCTCAGGTTGGCCTTGCTCAGGTTGGCCCCCCTCAGGTCGGCACCGCTCAGGTTGGCTCTGCTCAGGTCGGCCCCCCTCAAATTAGCCCACCGGAAGTCTCGCTCGCTAGCGCCATACTTCGCTCGAATATCTCCAACCTGTCGCAGGGGGATCTGGTACTCCTTTGCCACCTGCACGTGCCGGGGATCAAGCGATTTCAGGAGTGTCTCCCAAGCAGCAAACTTCACTTCCCAATCCCCATCTTCGTGCAGGGCTTTGATGAGAAGCTGCGCCCCTTCTTCTCCATGGTGGAGAGCCTCTTTAAGGGCCTCGATGCGGACCTGGGGATCCGGACTGGCCAGGGCTTGTCGAGTAGCCACCAGGTTACCCAAGGCTCGATCCAATCCGCCAGGCCCTTGTCCGCCCGAAACAGTATTGAAGTTTTCCGCCACCGTACTGCCTCCTGGCTAGACGTTAGCTTGGCCTCAACAGCCACATGCTGCCTCGTGAGAGTAAGTCAGCCCCCTCGAAAGCAGGGATTCTTTCAAGCACTCTGGGCCGATAGAGACGAGCACTTAGTGGAGCCGAGCCCAGATAGATCCCACCCAGCCGCCATGGAAGTGAAATCCACACCCACAAATTTTTGCCGTAATCAGCAGACCCTCCAACTGTCGCCAATTCCAACAGTCTGAGTAGAGCCAAGTCTTGAGTCTACTTGTGCAGAATGTACTCCCTGGCTAGACGGCTACCTCAAAGGGATCGGCGCTGGGCTGGATCTGGGTGGACAGTTTGGGAATTACCTGCAGCTTGAACTGTTGCTCGAAGACCTTTTTCTTCTCGTTCAAGCTCCACAGCTCTAGGGCGCAGTCGTCGTTGGGATGCTTGGGATCCAAAATTAGCTCCATGCGGCGGGGGCCCTCTCCCAAAAGCTGGAAACGGCAGTGCACCGCTTGGATGGCCTGCAGGCGGCGGCGATCAAGAGCACAGGCTATGCGCAGCAAGGGGCTAAGTTCCAGTACCACTTGGCGATCCCGCTCGTTGGTGAGGCGCTGGAAGTTCTCGTGCTTCTTCTTGGGGGGCGACTTACGGTGGTAGCGGGCTAGGTTGGCAATCACCTCCACCTCTTCCTCGTTGAAGCCCAAGAGTTCCCCGTGGCGGATGAGGTAGTAGGAGTGTTTATGGTGGGCGGCATGGCTGATGAAGTGGCCGCAGTTGTGCAGCATGGCCGCCGCCCAGAGGAGAGCTCGCTCCCGGGATCCCCAGCCGTGCAAGATGCCACGGGTTTGATCGAAAAGGCTGAGGGCAAATTCTGCCACCCGCTCGGCATAGGGGATCTCGACTTGGTATTTCTCTGCCAACTTGAGGACGCTACGCCGCCGCACCGAGCTGTGGTAGCGCAGCCGATCTTCAATTAACCCTTGGCTGATCATCCAATCCACGATCAGCCCTTCCCGCAAGGCCCGCTCGCAAAACTGGATCTGCTCCACCCCCAGCAGGGTCATCACTTCCTCCAAAATGACCGCCCCAGCTAGGATAATCTCTCCCCGCCTTTCCCCTAGGCCAGGTAGCTTTTGCCGCTCGGCCACGGTGAGGGAGCGCAGCTCCTTGATGTAGCCGCGCAGGGCTTCCAGGCTAAACCTGTACCCGTGCAGGCGAGTGGGGGGATCGCCCAGGCGGCGGCGGGCATCCAACTGGGCCAGGCACTCCACGGTGCCGGAGGTGCCCACCAAGGCCAGGGATCCCGCCTGGGGGGACGACTCGACAATGCGCCGCATCTGCTCGATGGGAGCTTCCAACATGCCGCGAATATGCTGCCGCAGCGCCTGCAGCTCACCAGCCGTAGGCGGGTCGTGGTGCAGGAAAGCTTGGGTCAGGCGCACCGCTCCCACCTTGATGCTGCGCAGAAACTCCGGCTCTTGGCCGTTGCCCAAAATCAGCTCAGTGGAGCCGCCACCGATATCCACCACCGCGTGCAGCCGGTTGTGGAACTCCATGGCCGAGAGCACGCCCAGGTAGATGCGGCGGGCTTCCTCCTGCCCTGAGATGAGCTCCACCCGCAGGCCCAGCTCCCGCTCAATCCGCTTCAAAAACTCCGGCCCATTGGGGGCTTCGCGCACGGCACTGGTGGCCACCGCAACAATATCCTGCACCTGAAAGCTTTCGGCAATGCGGCAAAACCGCTCCAGAGCCGTCCGCGCCCGTTCCATGGCAACAGGCGTAAGGGCACCTGTCTGGCTGCAAAACTCCCCCAGGCGGACGGTGGCTTTTTCGCGGGAGATGATGGTGAAGCTGGGGATGTGGGGGTTGATGCGCACCACCACCATGTGCAGAGAGTTGCTGCCCACATCGATGGCGGCTATGACGGGGGCAGCTCCCGCGTCTGCAATGGAGAGCGGCTTCAGTTCAGAGGCCGCAGAGCGTGTAGCGAGGTTGGCAGGCGAGAGGCTCATGAAGCGAAGGTAGGGGTGGCAACACTTCTAGAATACTGTGCGCTTTTGCCCCTTTTTCTTGGTCAACCGCTGGCTTTAAGGGCATCTCAGCCAGCCAGCTGTTGGTTGTCCTCCTTGGGGCTGCCCTTGCCTCAGCCTAAGATTAAGTACGAAGTTGTTACCGCGGGTTCCGATGTCTCGACCAGCCGAATCGCCTCAACAGGCCAGTAGTCCTCTCAAGCTGCTGCGTACTCAGGAGTCTCCCAAGCTGGAGCGCATTCGCCATACCACCTCCCATGTGATGGCTATGGCGGTGCAGAGGCTGTTTCCCAAGGCGAAGGTAGCCATCGGCCCGACAACCGACTACGGCTTCTACTACGATTTCGACCACCCCGAGCCCTTCACGCCAGAAGATCTGGAGCGCATCAAAAAGGAGATGCAGGCCATTATCAAAAAAGGCTTGCCGGTGATCCGCGAGGAGGTGACTCGAGAAGAAGCTAGACGCCGCATCGAGGCTCTTGGCGAACCTTACAAATTGGAGATCCTTGAGAGCATCCCCGAAGGCGAGCCAATCACCATCTACCACCTGGGGGACGAGTGGTGGGATCTCTGTGCTGGCCCCCATGTGGAAAACACCAACGAGCTCAACCCCAAGGCTTTTGACCTGCTCAGCGTGGCCGGCGCCTACTGGCGGGGAGATGCAACCAAGCCTCAGCTACAGCGCATCTACGGCACGGCCTGGGAGACGCCGGAGGAGCTAAAGGAATACAAGCGGCGGCTGGAAGAGGCCAAGCAGCGGGATCACCGCAAGCTGGGCAGGGAGCTGGGGCTATTTATCTTTTCCGACGAGGTGGGACCGGGCTTGCCCCTTTGGACTCCCAAGGGAACCCTTCTGCGCTGGGTGCTGGAGGATTTTCTCAAGCAAGAGCAGCTCAAGCGGGGCTACTTGCCAGTGGTCACCCCCCACATTGCCCGCGTGGATTTGTTCAAGATCTCCGGCCACTGGCAAAAGTATCGGGAAGACATGTTTCCCCTGATGGCAGAAAGCGAGGAAGCGCGGGCGGCAGAGCAAGGCTTTGTCATGAAGCCGATGAACTGTCCTTTTCACATCCAGATCTACAAATCGGAGCTGCGATCCTACCGCGACTTGCCGCTGCGCTATGCCGAATTCGGCACCGTCTATCGCTACGAACAGTCGGGGGAACTGGGGGGCCTGACCCGCGTTCGCGGCTTTACGGTGGACGACGCCCATCTCTTTGTCCGGCCCGATCAGTTGGAGGAGGAGTTTCTCAATGTTGTGGATCTAATTCTGGTAGTCTTCGACAAGCTCAAACTCAAGAATTTCCGTGCCCGCCTCAGCTTTCGCGATCCCAAGTCTGACAAGTATCTGGGATCGCCGGAAGAATGGGACATGGCTGAAAATGCCATTCGCCGTGCTGTGGAGAAGTTGTCGATGCCCTATTTTGAAGGGATCGGAGAGGCAGCTTTCTACGGGCCGAAGCTGGACTTTATCTTCCGCGACGCGCTGGATCGGGAGTGGCAGTTGGGCACGGTGCAAGTAGACTACCAAAACCCGCAGCGCTTTGATTTGTACTACATAGCTGAAGACGGATCCCGGCAGCGGCCGGTAATGATCCACCGCGCTCCCTTTGGCTCGCTGGAGCGGCTCATCGGGATCCTCATTGAAGAGTATGCGGGGGATTTTCCCTTTTGGCTTGCGCCGGAACAGGTGCGCATTTTGCCCGTTTCCGACCAATACCTGGGCTATGCCATCCAGGTGCGGGATCAGCTGCGGGAGCACGGGATCCGCGTCCACATCGATGCCGACAGCGAGCGCCTGCCCAAAAAGATCCGCAATGCCGAGAAGGCCAAGATCCCCTTCATGCTTATTGTGGGAGAACAAGAACAGGCAACCGGCACGGTAAGCGTGCGGCAGCGCCACGGA
The DNA here is from genome assembly GCF_047461475.1 of Synechococcus sp. WC10meta. Classification (NCBI taxonomy): domain Bacteria; kingdom Bacillati; phylum Cyanobacteriota; class Cyanophyceae; order Synechococcales; family Synechococcaceae; genus Synechococcus; species Synechococcus sp. WC10meta. Next base: position 77,638 of record NZ_JANSHF010000002.1, on the reverse strand, counting down.
AAAGACCTGGGATCCCTGACAGTGGCTGAGTTCCTGGCTAAGGCGCAAGCGCTTGAGTAGAACCTGCCTGGGAATGGCTTCTTGGGGCTGCTGCAGCCGCCCGTTCCTGGGCCAGGGCCGCCCGCCGTTGTTCTAGATCATGGGGAGAGATGCGTCCATAGGTCACGCTCATCTCGGCCAGCCGCTGGGCCAGCTCTGGGCGCAGCATCTCCTCGCGGTAGCGCCAGGCCCAGTTGTTTTCGGCTCTGCCGGGAAAGTTCATGCGCGCCTCTGCCCCCAAGCCCATTACGTCCTGGAGGGGAATAATGGCCAAATCGGCCACGGAAGCAAGGGCCAGGCGGATGAGATCCCAGTGGATGCCAGCGGATCCCTGGCAGCCCAGGTAGCGCAGCAGGTTCTGCTTCTCCCACTCCGGGCGATCCGGATCCTCAAACCAACCCACTATGGTGTTGTTGTCGTGGGTACCCGTGTAGACGACGAAGTTGCGCTCGTAGCTGTGGGGCAGGTGGGGGTTGTCGGGGCCGGCGCCAAAGGCAAACAGCAGGACCTTCATGCCGGGCAGGCTGAATTGATCCCGCAGTTGCACCACCTCTGGCGTAATCTCTCCTCCTAGATCTTCGGCAATGATTGGAATTTCCCCCAGCTTGTCGGCCAACGCCTGAAAGAAATCCGCTCCCGGTCCCTTTTGCCACTCGCCTTCCACCGCCGTTTCTGCCTTGCTGGGAATAGCCCAGTAGCTCTCGAAGCCGCGGAAGTGGTCAATGCGCACATAGTCCACCTGCTTGAGGATGGCCTGGATGCGCCGGATCCACCAGTCGTAGCCGCGAGCCTTAAGCACCTCCCAGTTGTAGAGGGGGTTGCCCCAGCGCTGCCCAGTGGGGCTGAAGTAATCGGGGGGGACGCCGGCTACCCATAGGGGCCGCCCCTCTTCATCGAGCTGAAACAGCTCCCGGTTGGCCCACACGTCAGCACTGTCGGCGGCAACATAGATGGGTACATCGCCAATGAGCTGCACTTGATGCTGGTGGGCATACTCCCTTAGGGATCTCCACTGCTGGGCAAACAGATACTGCCAAAACATCTGGCGGGTGACTGCGTCGGCGTAGCGGTCGCGGGCCTCCTGGAGAGCAAGGGGATCCCGCTGGGCTAGGGCTGGAGGCCACTGAGTCCACTCTTGCTCGCCATACACCTCTTTGAGAGCCATGAAGAGAGCGTAGTCCGGTAGCCAATCCGCCTCCTCGGCACAGTAGGCGTGAAAGGCTTCCCAGTCAGCAGCGCTAGCCTTTTCCTTGAAGGTGGCCCAGGCCCGCTGCAAAAGACCCAGCTTGAAGGGGATGACAATCCCGTAGTCCACCCGCTCAGCATCCCCCGCCTGGATGGCCGGCCACTGGGGCAGATCCTCCCAGGCGTTGGCCTCCAGCCAGCCAGCTTCGACCAGTAGCTCCGGGCTAATCAGCAGCGGGTTGCCGGCAATGGCAGAAAAGCTCATGTAAGGGGAGTTGCCCCAGCCAGTGGGCCCCAGAGGCAGCACCTGCCAGAGGCGCTGGCCGCTTTCTACCAGAAAATCCACAAACCGATAAGCAGCCGGCCCCAGGTCGCCAATGCCAAAGGATCCCGGCAGCGAAGTGGGGTGCAAGAGGATCCCACTGAGTCTGCCCCTGCGCATGGCTGTGCCTTTTTGCCCAAAAGGTATTCCACCGCCTATGCTGTCACTTTTGCAGCTTGATGGAAAGTCCCCGCACGCCCAAGCTAGCTCCTCAAGCCTTGACCGACAGCCCGGTGGCAAGCCCGCACCTCTTCGAGAGTAAACAGGCGGCGAAAGGGAATCCCCATCTGGCAAAAGCGAGCTTCTGCCCCTTCCTGCCGGTCGACTAAGGCGAGGATTCCTTCTGCCCGATAGCCTGCCGCGCGTACCCGCTCTACAACCTTGAGGGCAGAGCCACCCGTAGTGACGACATCCTCCAAGATCCACACTCGACTCTCGGCTGGCAGTTCTGGCCCCTCGATCCAGGCCTGGGTGCCATGAGCCTTGGGCTCTTTGCGGACAATCAGGGCTGCTAGGTTAGCCGGCTGGGCATAAAGAGAAGCCAAGCTCACTGCCGTCACCAGGGGATCTGCCCCCAGCGTCATCCCAGCAACCGCCGCTGTTTCAGGAGGCAATAGCCGATGAAGCAGGGATCCAGCCAGGTAGGCCCCCTGGGGGTGGAGGGTGACCGGCTTGCAGTTGATGTAGTAGGAGCTCTGCCGCCCGGACGTGAGGGTAAAGGATCCCTCGCGGTAGGCCAGCTGTGCCAGCAAATAGAGCAATTTCTCCCGCGCCTCAGCCGGGGAAAGGTTTAAGGGGGAACACTCCAGTAACAACACAGCAGGGATCCAAGTTTTTCCACTGCACCCGTTGCAACGATAAACGATAGCCGAAGACGGCAGCCCAACAAAGAAGCCCGATCCAATCTGGAAGGGCAGGTACTTTTACCAACGGAAGGAAAGGAGTAGAGTAGAACAGCAGAGTCTCTCAACTACGAGGATCCCATGACGCGAGGCTTTGGACCCTTTGGCAAGATTCAGGAAGCCCTCAAAAAAGCTCAAGAGGTGCGCGACGGCGCCCAAAAGCTGCAAAAAGAGCTAGAAGAAATGGAAATTGTTGGCGAGGCCGGCAATGGCTTGGTGAAGGTGACGGTCAACGGCAACCAGGAGCCCCTTAAGGTGTCCATAGATCCCCAAGTCCTCCAGGAGCCAGTGGATGTGGTGGAGGACTTGCTGCTGACGGCAATGGTGAATGCCTACACCCAGTCGGCTGAGACGATGCGCAAGCGCATGGAGGAACTGACGGCGGGTATCAGCCTGCCGGGGCTGGGCTAGTCCTGTGTACACTCGCCCTTTGGCTCGCCTAATCGAGGAGCTACAGCGCCTGCCCGGCATTGGCTCCAAAACCGCTCAGCGGCTCGCCTTGCACTTGCTCAACAGGCCCGCCCACGAGGTCGAGGCCCTGGCCCAGGCCCTGCTGGAAGCCAAGCAAACCGTTAAGCACTGCTCCATCTGCTTTAACTGGTCGGCAGAGGATCCCTGCGAGATCTGCCGCTCCCCCCAGCGGGACCGACTGCTCTGGTGCGTGGTGGCCGATGTCAGGGATCTCATCGCCGTAGAGCGAACGCGCGAGTTTAAGGGTCTCTACCACGTATTGGGGGGCTTGATCTCGCCCATGAATGGGATCGGGGCTGAGCAGTTGCGCATTCGCGAACTGGTGGCACGGGTGGCGCGGGAGAAGCCCCAGGAGCTCATTTTTGCCCTCAGCCCCAGTGTGGAGGGGGAGGTCACCATGCATGTGGTTAAAGATTACCTGAAGCCGGTTGCCCCCAACCTGCGCATGACTCGTCTAGCTTTTGGCCTGCCCATGGGATCGGAGTTGGAGTATGCCGACGAGGTTACCCTGGCCCGAGCCTTGGAAGCGCGGCAGGAGCTGTAGCAGCAGGCTGCCGGAAGGACTGGCTGGGGAGCTAGTCGGTGAAGCCCAGGATCCAAACTCTCCTAGATAGGATCAGAGCTGGCAAGGCGTTCCGGGAGGCGGGTGGTGGCGCTAAACACTCTGCCCAAATAGCCGCAAGTAGCTCTCTAGCCCCCCAGCCAAGAGGGGCCTTGCCAAGTTAGCCAGCAGGGATCCCACCTCTAGCCTGGAGGTGCTCTCGGCAAGCCTTAGAGGAACTGATGGCTCTCTGGCTGCAGCACTACCTCATTGGGCACGGCATTGGCCGGCAGGGTGAGGACAAAGCGAATGGCCTCGGCAGCCGTGGCGGGGCTGAGCATTTTGTCCCTTTGCACCTTGAGGCTGATGGGATCCCAAAAGGGCGAGTCGATGCCGCCAAAGTAAAACAGGGTAAAGCGCACCCCAAAGCGCTTTAGCTCATCGGCCATGCACTTGGTAAAGCCGACCACGCCAAATTTGGCAGCACAATAAGCCGAGGCCATGGCCATGGGGTGGCGACCCAGAATGCCGGGGAAGTTGAGAATATGGCCGGACTTCTGCTCCCGCATGGCGTTGGCCACCAGTTGGCTGGTGTAGAAGCTGCCCTTGAGGTTGACCGCCAGCATCCGCTCCAGGTCAGCGGGGGTAATTTGCGGGGCAGGTTTGAGGATGCCGGCGCCGGCCAGGTTGATCAGCACATCGATCCGCCCGTGCCTCTGCAGCGTTTGGGTCACCAGCGCCTCGACCTGGGCGTAGTCGGTTACATCCGTGGGGATCCCTACTCCAGAAGCAGCCCCAAGAGCTACTGCTTTCTCGGCCAAGGTGGCCAGGGGCCCTTCTCGCCGCGCCGCCAGCACTAGATGGGCTCCGGCCTGGGCCAAGAGAGGCACAAGGGCACTGCCAATTCCCCCTGTGGCCCCTGTCACGAGAACAACTGCCTGGGACAACGGAGACACTTCACGTTTCTTAAACTCTTTCCCCCATCATACCTGGGGATCAGCCTTGCTTGAGTGCCGAAGACGAGGGAGCCTAAACGCGACGCAACCGCAGTCGCTGCACCCATTCTTCCCCAAAGCGCAGCCAGTCTGCCATTTTTTCTGGAGTCTCCAGTGGTGGGTAATCCCGCCAAATGACAAGCTGCGGCCCGAATCCCTTCGCATAACAAGGAGGATGCTGCTCCAAGAAGTTGAGGAAACTGGGATGGAAGCGCAGGCGAATCTTAGCCTCATCTTCTCCGCGCAAAAGGTAGCGGCGAGAAAAGTCGGGATGGTTCTCGAAATTGATATCCTGCATGCCAAAAGCTTCAGCAACGTCGTCGAACAAGGGAACTTCTGGGCGCAGCCGAAAACGAGGTAGCCGTAGGTCTTCGCAATAGGCCCAGAAAACAGACAAGTAATAATTTCTTCTTCTTCTGGAATCCTTCCAGCTGTAGTCAAAGATGGCGATTTCGGTTCCATCGTTCAGTCGTTTGAACATCGAGTTGTAGAAACGAGCGCCGCTTCGTTGGAAAAAGCCAGCCTGAAGCAAGCGGGATCGGATCCCTTCGGGTAGCTCCGCCGAAAACGACATTCCCAACCTCCTGGCTACCCGCTCCAAGGCTTTTCGACGCCACTTCTCTAGATAGGTATGCCCCAGATAGATAAGCGCCAGAGGGCCTAAACAAATAATAAGAGCTATAAGCCATTCCATCCAAACCCCCCTGAGTTTGTAAACTCAGCACCCCCACCCAGAGTACCATAGCAGGCACAAAAAAGGGATCCCTCCAGCAAGAAGGGATCCTGTTCAAAAGCCTTGGTCGAGAACTAATGCTTTAGATGAAAACCTCGATTAGGCGTCGAAATAGAGGGCAAACTCGTAGGGGTGAGGCCGCAGGTTAATGGGGTTGATCTCGTTGTCGATCTTGTACTCGATGTAGGTCTCGATGAGATCCTCAGTGAAGACGCCCCCCTCCAACAAGAAGTCGTGATCCTTCTGCAGGCTTTCCAAAGCATCCAGCAGGGATCCGGGCGTGGAGGGGATCTTGGCTAGCTCCTCCGGCTCCAGATCGTAGATGTCTTTGTCGAGAGGCTCGCCGGGGTGGATCTTGTTCTTGATCCCGTCCAAGCCAGCCATCAGCATAGCCGAGAAGGCAAGGTAAGGGTTGCAGGTGGCATCTGGGCAGCGAAACTCCAGCCGCTTGGCCTTGGGGTTTTTGCCCGTTACCGGAATCCGAATGGCTGCGGAGCGGTTGCCCTGCGAGTAGGCCAAGTTTACCGGCGCCTCAAACCCAGGCACCAGGCGCTTGTAGGAGTTGGTGGTGGGGTTGGTGAAAGCCAGAAGGGCTGGTGCATGCTTGAGGAGGCCGCCGATGTAGTAGAGAGCTATCTCGCTGAGATCCGCGTAGTTGCCTTCTTGGTAGAAGAGGGGCTGGCCGTCTTTCCAGAGAGACTGGTGCGTGTGCATGCCGCTGCCGTTGTCGTTGAAGAGGGGCTTGGGCATGAACGTCACCGTCTTGCCGTGCTTGCGAGCCACGTTCCGGATCACGTACTTGTAAATCATCATGTAGTCGGCAGAGGTGAGCAGGTCGGCAAAGCGGTAGCCCAGCTCTCCTTGCCCGCCAGTGGCCACCTCGTGGTGGTGCTTTTCGATGGGCACCCCCAACTTGGCCATGGTTAGCAACATCTCGGTGCGGAGGTCTTGGTGGGCATCGGTGGGCGGCACAGGGAAATAGCCTTCTTTGTAGCGCGGCTTGTAGCCCAGGTTGCCCCCTTTCTCCTCCCGGCCTGAGTTCCAGCGGCCCTCAATGGAATCGACGAAGTAGTAGCCGGCGTTCTGAGTTTGGTCAAACCGTACATCTTCAAAGATGAAAAACTCCGCCTCGGGCCCAAAGTAAGCCGTATCGGCAATGCCTGTCGATTGCAGGTAAGCCACAGCCCGCATGGCTAGGCTCCGAGGACAACGGCTGTAGGGCTGGCCGGTGCGGGGTTCAATGATGTTGCAGATGAGGCTGAGGGTAGGCACTTGGAAAAAGGGGTCGATCCAGGCCGTTTTGGGGTCTGGCACCATGTACATGTCCGACTCGTTGATGGATTTCCAGCCCCGGATGCTGGAGCCATCAAAGGGCAGCCCTTCGCTAAAAGCTTGCTCCGTCAGCATTGAAGAGTGGAAGGAGACATGCTGCCAGGTGCCAAAGAGATCCACAAACTTGAGATCCACCATCTGGATATTGTTGTCGTGGATCATTTGGAGCACTTCTTGTGGGGTGGATGCCATGCCTTTCTCCTAACTTGACTTGGGTTGCGGTTGAAACTAAGACAGGCCGAAAGCGCTCACCCATCCTAGAAAGGCCGACACCAGCTTTTTGTATCTTCTGATACAAAGATGACCTGGTTCCAGCCTTCCCTTCGTCAAAGAGCAGCTCACCGGCAGTCTGCAGGAGAACGAAAATGAAACTGACAAGCCCTGGCCTCCTTGAGGCGGCGGAATCGTGTTAGGCTAAAGCGTAGTCATTACGAGTTTGACTTAGCAGTTCCGTTGCAGAAGGAGAGATAGAGCAATGACAAACCAAGGTCGTGTTGAGAATGTGGTCATTATTGGCTCGGGCCCTGCTGGGTTGACTGCGGCCATTTACGCTGGGCGTGCCAACCTAAAGCCGGTGGTGTTCGAGGGGTTTCAAGTGGGCGGGATCCCGGGTGGGCAACTGATGACCACCACCGAGGTGGAGAACTTTCCGGGCTTTCCCGAGGGCATCAGCGGCCCCCAACTGATGAAGAACATGCGGGCTCAGGCCCAGCGGTGGGGGGCGGAGCTGTACGCCGAGGATGTCACCTTTGTGGATCTCAGCCAGCGGCCTTTTGTAGTCCGCTCTGACGAACGGGAAGTGCGCACCCACAGCCTCATTATTGCCACCGGGGCTATGGCCAAGCGCCTGCACCTGCCTGGAGAGGAGATCTACTGGAACCGGGGCATGTCGGCCTGTGCTGTCTGCGATGGGGCCATGCCCATGTTCAGGGGAGTGGAACTGGTGGTGATTGGCGGTGGCGATACCGCCTGTGAGGAGGCCACCTACCTAACTAAGTTTGGATCCCATGTCCATATGCTGGTGCGCAGTGGCAAGATGCGGGCCAGCAAGGCCATGCAAGAGCGGGTGCTCAACCACCCCAAGATTACGGTGCACTGGCACACGGAGGTGGTAGAGGTTCTGGGCGACGGCCAGCGCCTGACGGGCGTGAGGGTGCGCAACAACCAGACCGGCGAGCTGCAGGAGATGGCGGTAGGGGGGGTATTCTACGCCATTGGCCACAAACCCAACACGGACTTGTTCAAGGGGCAACTGGAGCTGGATGAAGCTGGCTACATTGTCACCCGCCCCGGTTCTGTAGCCACCAGTGTGGAGGGGGTATTTGCCGCTGGGGACGTGCAAGATCACGAGTTTCGTCAGGCCATCACCGCTGCCGGCACCGGCTGTATGGCAGCCATGCTGGCGGAGCGCTGGCTCTCGGAGCGAGGTCTAGCTCAGGAATATCCCGTTGTCCCGCCGAGCCAGCCGGAACTTGCTTCTGCTGTCGAGGTAGAGCCTGCGGGAGGCTCCGCTGTCGAGGAGGCCGGTTTTGAGCAGGAGGTGCAAGAGGACCTCGACTTCAACCAAACTTGCCATGAAGGGGGCTATGCCCTGCGGCGGCTTTACCATGAGAGCAATCGCCTGCTGATGGTCAAGTACACGGCTCCCACCTGTACCCCTTGCCATGCCCTCAAGCCAATCCTGAACAAGGTCATCGAAGAGTTTGCCGACAAGCTGCACGTGGTGGAGATCGATATCGAGAAGGAGCCGGAGATTGCCGAGGCCGGCGGGGTAACCTGTACGCCAACGGTGCAGTTTTTCAAAAACAAGGAGCTGGTGGCCCAGGTGGTGGGCGTCAAGCCCAAGTCCCACTACCGCGAGGTGATCCAAGCCAACTTGTCCGAATCAGCCTAGTCTATCCAGCTAGTCGGCAAAGGCACTGGAGTAGGCGGCCTGTAGAGCTGCCAAAGAGACCGACAACACGGGATCCCCTTCTGCAGTAGTCACCACCAAGGGATCCGCGGGCCCGCCCACCTGTCCTAGAAGCTGCCACTGGCGGGGAAGCTGCGACTCTAGGTAGGCTTCCCAAGGAGAGTGCTGGGCTGGATCGACGGAAACGAGGATGCGGCTGGATCCCTCGCCAAAGAGAGCTAGATCCCAACGGGTAGACGGAGAGGGGATCCAGATCTTGGCTCCTCGTCCGCCGCTGAGGCAGGCTTCCGCCAGCGCCACGGCTAGTCCCCCCTCACTGCAGTCGTGGGCAGAGCGCACCCACCCCTGCCGAATGCCGTGGCGGCAGGCCGCTTGCACCTGCCTTTCCAGTTCCAGATCCACCGGCGCGGGCCGGCCTGTAACTTTCTGGTAAATGACCGCCAAGTACTCACTCCCCCCCAGGCTGGTGACGGCCTGGGATCCCAAGAGGTAGATGAGATCCCCTTCTTGCTGCCACCCCTGGCCACAGATGAATTTCAAGTCCGAAATGAGACCCACCATGCCGATGACAGGAGTGGGGTAGATGGCCTGGGATCCCTTCTCGTTGTAGAGGGAGACGTTCCCCCCGGTTACCGGCGTGCCCAGGGTGCGGCAGGCATCCCCAATCCCCCGACAGGCCAGGGCCAACTGCCAGTACACCACCGGATTTTCCGGGTTGCCGAAGTTAAGGTTGTCGGTTACGGCCAAGGGATCTGCCCCCACGCAGGAGAGGTTGCGGGCGGCTTCGGCCACCGCAGCTTTGGCCCCCTCATAGGGATCCAGGTACACCCAGCGACCATTGCCGTCTACGGTGGCGGCAATCGCCTTGCGGGAAGCCTGCAGGGGTGGCACCTCGCCTACGCCAAATTTTTGGGGGCGGATGCGGATGACTGCCGCATCTCCCTGTCCCGGCCAAAGGACGGTGTTGTTTTGCACCTGGTGGTCGTACTGGCGATAGATCCAGGCTTTGCTGGCCAGGGTGGGGCTTGCCAAAAGCTGTAGCAGCACCTGCTCCCACGCCAGCGTTTTCTGGGGTAGGTGGATCCCTTGCCGGTCGCAGGGGGGAAGGGTACTGGGATCCCATTGCCAGGCTGCCTGCACATACTCTGGCGGCTCTGGCAACACGGGACGGACGTATACAGGGGTATCCTCCGCCAAGGCCCGCGCCGGCACTCGCACCACGCAGGATCCCTGGTGCCAGATCTCCACCAGCGGCTCGGCAATGACTTCCCCAGCCACGCTGGCCTGCAGGCCCCAGCGGTGGAAGATCTCTATGACCTCTGCTTCCCGGCCTTTCTGCACCACCAGCAGCATCCGCTCTTGGGACTCCGAAAGGAGGTATTCCCAAGCTTCCATGCCGCTTTCCCGGGCCGGCACCCGGTCGAGGTCGAAGCGGATCCCCACCCCTCCCTTGGCCGCCATCTCCGCGGTGGAGCAGGTGATCCCGGCAGCGCCCATGTCCTGCGCGGCCACCACTGCTCCTGTGGCAAAGGCTTCCAGGCAGGCCTCGATGAGACATTTGCCGAGGAAGGGATCCCCCACCTGCACGGCTGGCCGGTCTTGGTGCGCATCTTCTTTCAGCTCGGCGCTGGCAAAGCTGGCCCCCCGGATCCCGTCCCGCCCGGTGGTGGCGCCGACATACAAGACAGGGTTGCCCACCCCCTGCGCTGCCGACTTCACCACCGCTGGCGTCTCCAAAAGCCCCAAAGCCATGACGTTGACCAGAGGGTTGCCGCTGTAGCAGGGATCCACGGCCACTTCCCCCCCCACCGTGGGCACTCCCACGCAGTTGCCGTAGTGGGCGATCCCCTCCACCACTCTGGCCATCAAGCGGCGGTTGCGGGGATCCGTCAGCGGCCCAAAGCGCAGGGAGTTGAGCAGGGCAATGGGGCGGGCGCCCAGGGTAAAGATATCGCGTAGGATGCCCCCCACGCCGGTGGCCGCCCCCTGGAAGGGCTCCACGGCTGAAGGGTGGTTGTGGGACTCGATCTTAAAGGCCAGCCAGTCCCCATCCCCCAAATCCACCACGCCGGCATTTTCCCCCGGCCCTACCACCACCCGCTCGCCCGCAGTGGGAAAGTTCTTCAGCAGAGGGCGAGAGTTCTTATAGCAGCAGTGCTCCGACCACATCACCCCAAACATGGCCAGCTCGGTGGGGTTGGGATCCCGGCCCAGTTGCTGTTGGATCTGTTGATACTCCTGGGAAGAGAGGCCGTGGAGCTTCAGCTCTTCAGGGGTAGGGGGCATAGGCACCAAGGCTAAGTCAACAAAGCTGGCCCTAGAAGGCGGGCCTGGCGTTCTTCCAGTATGTGGCGCAGGCGGGGCCACTGCTGCAGCTCAGGGTCTTGGGCAATCAGCTGCTCTGCCGCCTGGCGGGCCAACTGCAGCACCTCTTGGTCGTCCATGAGGCTGGCCAGGGCAAAGTCGGGCAGCCCCGACTGGCGGGTGCCCATCACTTCCCCTGGGCCCCGGAAGCGCAGGTCCATCTCGGCAATGAAAAAGCCATCGTGGGACTGCTCTAGGACTTTGAGGCGGCGCAGGGCCTCTTCGCTTTCGGAGGAGGTCATGAGGATGCAATAGGCCTGGTCGGAGCCCCGTCCTACTCGTCCCCGCAGTTGGTGGAGCTGGGAGAGGCCAAAGCGCTCGGCATGCTCCACCAGCATCACCGAGGCATTGGGCACATCCACCCCCACCTCCACCACCGTGGTGGAAACAAGAATATCCAGCTCCCGCCGGCGAAAGGCCTCGATAACCGCCTCTTTCTCGCTGCTGCTCAGGCGCCCGTGCAGCAGGCCCACCCGGAACTGGGGGAAGACTTTCTCCTGCAGGCGCTGGTGCTCTTCGATGGCCGACTTGAGATCCAGCTTCTCCGACTCCTCAATCAAAGGCAGCACCACGTAGGCCTGCCGCCCCTGGGCAATTTCCCGCTCGATAAGCCGCACCACCTGCAGGCGATCCCCCGGTCGAGCTACCACCGTATGCACCGGCTTGCGCCCCGGGGGCAACTCGTCAATCTGGGTTACGTCCAGATCCCCGTGCAGGGCCAGGGTGAGGGTGCGGGGGATGGGCGTGGCTGTCATGGTCAGGACATCGGGGTGATCCCCTTTTTGTTGCAGGGCAGCCCGCTGCTCTACCCCAAAACGGTGCTGCTCGTCGATGACTACTAAGCCCAGGTTGCGAAACTGCACCGCCGGCTGGATGAGGGCATGGGTGCCGACTACCAGGGGCAGCTCCCCGGTTTGCAACTGCCGCAGGATCTCGCGCCGCTTGGCGGGGGGTGTGGAGCCAGTCAAGAGTTCAACGGGCACTTGCAGTTGGCTGAGCCACTCCACCAGTTTGCGGTAGTGCTGCTCGGCCAGGACTTCGGTGGGGGCCATGAGGGCCGTCTGCCAGCCGGATTGAATGGCTGCCAGCAAGGCCGCCACCGCCACCACGGTTTTGCCGGATCCCACGTCCCCCTGCAGCAGGCGGTTCATGGGCAAGGGATCCCGCAGATCCGCCAGGATCTCATCGATGGCCCGCTGCTGGCCCGCAGTAAGCTGGAAGGGCAGGATCTGGTAGAAGCGATCCAAGAGCTCCCCTCTGGCCGGCTGGTAGCGAGGTACAGCCTGAGCTTGGGCGCGGTAGCGCTGCCGCCGCTGCAAGAGGCTAAGTTGCAGATAGAAAAACTCGTCGAACACCAGCCGCCGCCGGGCTTGGGCCAGCAGCTCTCGCGTTTCAGGAAAGTGAATCTGCTGCAGGGCAAGGGGCAAGTCCAAAAGCTGCAACTGCCGCTTCAGGTTCTCTGGCAAGGGATCCTCCACCAAGGCGGCTGCTGGCAGGGCAAGCTGGACGGCCTTGCGCACCAGATCGGCGGGGATCCCTTCTGAGAGCGGGTAAACGGGCAGGATCTTGCCCAGCTTGTCCGGATCCTCGCCCTCTCCCCCCAGCACCTCCAGTTGCGGGTTATCCAGCGTCAGGCCAAAGCGGCCTTTCTTCACCAAGCCACTGGCCGCCACCACTGCTCCCTTGGGGTATTGCCGCTCTAGGGCTGCCTGCCAACTGCGCTGGGCAAATTGCCGCCCGCTGTAGAAGCGGCTGAGGGTGACTATGCCGCTTTTGTCGGCAATCTTGAGGTTCAAAATGGTCAGCAAGGGGTTCTTGGGGCTGGTGAAGCAGCTGCAGCTTTTCACCGTCCCCACCAGGGTGACCGTCTCCCCCACCTTGGCCTGGCGAATGGGCACCCGGCGAGAATAGTCCAGGTGATCCCGGGGGAAGTAGTAGAGGGCATCGCGCACAGTATGCAGGCCCAGTTGCGCCAGCTTCTCCGCCGACTTGGGGCCAATGCCTTTGAGAAATTGCAGCGGCTGCTCCAAGCTGAGGCCCTTGGGCGGGGGCAAAGCAGGGCTGGGTGGGGCGGAGTGGGCTTGTTCTTGCTGCCGCCGGAGACGCTCCAGCCAGCGACGGGTTTCTGCCACCAGGTGCTGCCGCTCCGACAGCTCTAGCTGGGGGTAGAGGCGATAGCGGGATCCCAGCTCCCGCCAGCGCCGTCGGTCATCCCCATCCAGGCTCCAGTGGGAAGGCGGATCTTGACCAAAGATGCTTTGCAAAAACTGGGAAAAGGTTTGCTCTCTCCCTCGCAGGTCGGTAAACCCCACCTCTGCTTCTAGAGAAAGGGCGCGCTGAACTCGCTGGAGATCCACCTGGGTCAAGCTGCTTCCGGGCTGGCTGCTGGTAGTATCTCTTATCCAACTTTAGCCAATAGCAACACTCACCCATTTGACCACTAAAAAGGGCCTACCCAGGGGTAGGTCCTGCAGAGCAGCCTTTTGCTAGAAACTAGCTGCGAGCCAGGGCGGATCCCAGGAGCACGGCCATCACTGCCGGCACTAGGGCAATGGCCAGGATGGTGAAAACCTGTGCGTCGGTCATAGCCAACTCCCTAAAACCCTGCCCCCCACTTTACCTTGGCCAGCGGCCAGACCCAGGGCCGAAAAACATTCTTTACAAAGCCTCCCCTGGCCCCTGGGGATCCCCTGGTCTAGCCCCCCTGTGTTACGATGTTGCTCCGTAGGACTGTTGCGACGGCAGGGCGCTGCTGGGCTTTTTTTGTTGGCAACGTTTGCTTTTGGTGTCACCATGGTAGCCGCTCCCCAAAGCTTGACCACTCCCCGGGACAACCTGGCCATCTTGGCGGAAACGGATCCCCTCGTTTACCGCCTGATTCAGCAGGAGCTGAACCGGCAGCGGGATCACCTGGAGATGATCGCCAGCGAGAACTTCACCTCGCCGGCTGTCCTGGCGGTCCAGGGATCGGTGCTCACCAACAAGTACGCCGAGGGGCTGCCCGGCAAGCGCTACTACGGTGGCTGCGAGTTTATCGACGAGATCGAACAACTGGCCATCGACCGCGCCAAGCAACTGTTTGGAGCAGCCCACGCCAATGTGCAGCCTCACTCCGGCGCCCAGGCCAACTTTGCCGTTTTCCTGGCCCTGCTGCAGCCGGGAGACACGATCATGGGCATGGATCTCGCCCACGGTGGCCACCTTACCCATGGCTCGCCAGTCAATGTCTCCGGCAAGTGGTTCCGCGTGGTGCACTATGGGGTGGATCCCAAGACGGAGCGAATCGATTTTGACCAGGTGCGGGATCTGGCCCTGCAGCACCGGCCCAAGCTCATCATCTGCGGCTATTCGGCCTATCCTCGGGTCATTGACTTTGCCGCTTTCCGTGCTATTGCCGACGAGGTGGGGGCCTATCTGATGGCAGATATCGCCCACATTGCCGGCCTGGTGGCCACTGGGCACCACCCCAACCCCGTGCCCATCTGCGATGTGGTAACTACCACTACCCACAAGACGCTGCGGGGGCCACGCGGGGGCCTGATTCTCACCCGCGACCCGGAACTGGGCAAAAAGCTGGACAAGGCGGTGTTCCCCGGCAGCCAGGGTGGGCCGCTAGAGCATGTCATTGCCGGCAAGGCGGTGGCCTTTGGGGAAGCGCTGCAGCCTAGCTTTGCCCAGTACTCAGCCCAGGTAATCGCCAATGCCCAGGCGCTGGCGGCGACTCTGCAGCGGCGTGGCATCCGCTTGGTTTCGGGGGGCACCGACAACCACCTGATGTTGTTGGACCTGCGCTCGGTCTCGGCGGTGCTGGAGAAAAACGGGGCAGCAGATCCCGTGATGACGGGCAAGCGGGCGGATCGCCTGATGGACGAGATCCACATCACCGCCAACAAAAACGCCATCCCCTTCGATCCGCAGCCGCCCCTTGTGGCCAGCGGCCTGCGTCTGGGATCCCCGGCCTTGACCACCCGCGGCCTAGGGCCGGCAGAATTCGAGGAAATCGGGGAGATCATTGCCGATTGCCTGTTCCGACCGGAGGATCCAGGCGTTCTTGAAGACTGTCGTCAGCGGGTTGCTCAGCTCTGCCGCCGTTTTCCGCTCTACCCTCACTTGGGATAACCGCCATCCTCGCTACGGCCTGCCATGCCCTACTTGGTTGCCTTTCTCGCTGCTGCCTGTGTGGTCTTGTGGGCAACCCCGGTGGTGAAGGCGGTCGGGATCCGCAGCGGCCAGTTGGATTTTCCTGACGAGCGCAAGATCCACCGGCAGCCGATGGTGCGCCTGGGGGGGGTCTCCATCTTTTTCGGCAACCTGGTGGCGCTGCTTGTGCTTTGGGGAGCCGGAGCCTTTGCCGGCCTGCGCCCCGAGCAGGAGTACGAGATCTGGGGGGTGACGATTGGCGGCGTTTTGTTTTTCCTAATTGGCTTGGCGGATGATCTGTTTCAGTTGTCGCCTTTTTCGCGCCTGGCGATGCAATTTGGAGTGGCTGCGGCGGCTTGGGGAGTGGGGGTGCGCATCGAATTTATCAACCTGCCGCGGATCGGCATCTGGCCGTTCCCTGCATGGCTGAGCCTAGTGATTACCTTGCTGTGGCTGGTGGGGATGGCCAATGCCATCAACTTTATGGACGGGCTGGATGGCTTGGCGGCAGGGGTGTCGGGGATCGCGGCAGTCGTGATGCTGATGGTAACCCTGCTCTTGGATCGGCCGGCGGCAGCCATGCTGGCGGCAGCCTTAGGGGGGGCTTGTCTGGGGTTTTTGCGCTACAACTTTAACCCGGCGCAGATCTTCATGGGGGATGGGGGAGCCTACTTTCTCGGCTTTACCCTGGCCGGGATCGGGGTCATTGGGGTGGCCAAGGGGGTGACCACCCTGGCGGTGACTCTGCCGTTTTTTATCCTGGCCGTGCCGATTCTGGATATGTCTGCTGTGATCCTCAAGCGCTTGGCCAGAGGCAAATCCCCTTTCCATCCCGACAAGGGCCACTTGCACCATCGCCTGCTCAAGGCTGGCCTGTCCCAGCGGCATTCGGTGCTGCTGATTTACGCCATGACCCTCTGGGGGGGATCCCTGGCCCTGGCCTTGGCGGGCTTGCCGGCAGGGGGCACCTATCTGGGCGGGGCCTCGCTGGTGTTGGCGGGGGTGGCTTGGGGAGCTTGGCAACGGCATCGCCAGCGGCAACAGTCTTCTGAGGATTCCGAAGCTCAAGCAGAGCCAATCAACTCAAAAAAGGATTAAGCTCGGCTTGTTCCCAGCCGCCTGCCTGCCTAGACTGGAGGGGATCCCGTCTGCCGCCTTGACCAATGCGTCCTACACCGGAGCTGGCAGCCCTTTTGCGCCGCACCGCCGATCGCCTGCAAGCTCAGCACTGGGGTTTTTGGGATCGCGAGTACTGCTGGCGGGATAGCACCCGCTGCAATTGTGGCCTTTTGGTGCGGGAAGCCCTGGGCTGGGATCAGCAGCAGCTTAGCCTGCACATCCACCGCGGCACCTGGCGCTCCATTGCCCAAACGGCCTACCGCACCGCTGCCTATGTCGCGAGGGATCCTTCCCACTGCGAGGCTACGGGCCTACGGCTGGGATATGTGTTTGAAAAGATGGCAGAGCTGGGGTTTGACCAGCCAGAAGACTTTGCCGCCCTGGAAGAGCTAAGCGATCCGGTCATCCTGGCCCGCCTGGCCGAAAAAGGGGTAGAGCCGCTGCGGCGCGACTACGCCCCCCACGTGGCCCTCTACATGCGGGAGCTGGCCGACTGGATTGAGGAGCAACTGCAGGCCCAGGCTCAGCTCAGCCCCTTGACTCAACCTCTGCCCAAAGCTAAGGCAACAGAAGTAGCCGTCCGCCAGCCGCTACGCCTGCGGTGAGGGGCAAATCCCTCAGTTGGAGTCTTCCACCATCAGCACGTGGGTTGGGATTTGTGGAGGAAGAAGCTTGCGGCCCGACAAGAAAGCTAGCTCGATTAGAAAAGCAAACCCGCCTACCTGGGCGCCACTCTGAGCCACCAGTTCAGCTGTGGCAGCGGCGGTGCCGCCAGTTGCCAAGACGTCATCGACAATCACCACCCGATTGCCAGGGCGCAGGGCGTGGGCTTGTAGTTGGAGCTCGTCTTGGCCATACTCCAGCGTGTAGGTTTGGCTGAGCACTGGCGGCGGCAGTTTGCCGCGCTTGCGAACGGGGACAAACCCCAAACCCAGGTGTTGGGCCAAGGCAGCCCCCAAAATAAACCCTCGCGACTCAATGCCCACCACGTAATCTAGGGATCCCATGGTGGCAGTGCCGGCGGCCAACTGTTCGATAGCGGCCCGAAAGCCCGCTGGATTCTGCAGCAAGGGGGTTATGTCGCGAAAGAGGATCCCGGGCTTGGGAAAATCGGGCACTAGGCGGACAAGGGGGCGCAGATCCATGAGTTCTCCTGGCTTAGCAGTGGCCAGCTCAAAGGGTGTAGAAGGCCGCTCCCAGCAACCCATCATAGCCGCTCAGAGCCTTAGCGAACGGGTTTCCTTTTGGCCAAGCTGGCAAGGCCGGAGATTATAATTGCAAGGCTAGGGGCCGCGGCTCATGCTTTTTGTTCCTGACCTTGGAGATTTCCCATGCGCTATTACATGGCCATTGACTCCAACCCCCTGGCAAGTTTGCCCCTGGCGCTGTTTGGGGTAGGCAGTGAGTCGGCCTACGTTGACCTGCTCCAGGACAAGCTAGTAGTGCGGGCGGGCAACTTGTTCAACGAAACCTTTTCTCTAAGCGAGCTGGGACGCGGGGAGCGCTTCTCTTGGCCCTGGTTCTACGGCCTGGGCGTGCGCACCGATTTCCAGGGACTGGTTGGCGCGGTAACCAGCACCCAGGGGGTGATTGCCATTCCGCTGCTCCAGGAAAAGATGCTTTTCATTCCCTTGGTAGGGCCGCTGGGGCTGCAAGTACCCTGCAAAAAGCTGGTCTTCAGCCTCCGAGATCCGGATACCTTTTTGGCCAATTTCAACCAGGAGCGCCCCAATGGCGGGCCCAAGAATGTGGTGATCGAGTAGCTAGGGCCGGCTACCTTGACAAGACCAGCACCTCGGTGACGGGACCCCGCTTGCGGCCGTGGCAGTTGATGGCGCGGCTGGCCACGATGGTGTGGATAGGATAGCCCCTGTACAGCTCTCGCACAAAAGTGCAGTCTGAGTTGGACAGCAGCACGTGCACGCCTCGGTCGGCCAGGATCCCAAAAACTTCTCGCAAGCGGATCTGCTCCGCTTGGCCAAAGGCGTACTGACTATAGGCGGTAAAGCTGCTGGTTTCTGAAACCGGGTAGTAGGGCGGATCCAAATAAACAAAATCGCCGGGCTGGGCCCGCTCCAACACCTGCTCAAACGACTGCACCAAGATCTTAGCCCGTTGCAGGACACGGCTAGCAGCCCGCAAGTTGTCGGCATCACAAATGCGCGGGTTGCGGTAGCGGCCCAGGGGTACGTTGAACTCGCCGCTGGCGTTTTCCCGGTAAAGCCCGTTGTAGCAAGTTTTGTTGAGGTAAATTAGCCGCGCCGCCCGCTGGACAGGGTCAACTGGCTTGGATGCCCGCAGGGCGTAGTAGTAGTCGCGGCTGTGGTGGGCCTGGTGGTAGGCTAGCAGTGCCACCACCTCCTCCACCCGATCCCTCACACAGCAGTAGGCGTTGACCAAGTCAGCGTTGATGTCGGATAGCACAAAACCCCGCTCAGGGTAAACCTGGGCCAGGTGGAAAAACACCGCCCCGCCACCCAAAAAGGGCTCATGATAAGTGCCCCAGTCGCGGGGGAAGAAGGGCTCGTACTGGCTTAGCAGCCCCCATTTCCCTCCTGCCCACTTGAGGAAGGGGCGGGCTTTGAGGTGCTCCCTCCCCCTCTGCAAGGAGCTCCTTCCGGCTACGCCAAAGGCCAGCTGGCCGCAGTCCCCTAGTTTTGATTCTCTTCCAGCAGCTCTTCCAGCACCTCGATCCAATGCTCCAGTTCCTCCAACCCCTGCAACACCTCCTCCGGCTCGCTCAAGTCCACCTGGAGCAACTGGGCCGATTCTCCCCAAGTCAGGGATCCAGGGGGGCTAGCCAGCCAATTTAGGTAGCGGGGCAAAAAGGTACGCGGAGACAGATGATACTGGCGGTGGCAGGCCAGGGCCACTAGGCTGGCCAGGCTGACCTGAGGGGCGCTGAAGGGTCGCAGAAACAGCTCCGGCATCCCCACCCAGCAGAACTGGTCTTCCGGCAACAGCTCCACCGCATCGCCGCACAGCTCCTGGATCAGCTTTAGCCACTCTTCGCCGACCCAGGAGGTAGGGCTGGCCTTGGAGGAAGCTAGTGGAGCGGTGTTCTCCGAGCGGTAGAGGAGCAGCTCCAGCCGGGCAATTAGGCTCTGGTAAAACACGGCCTGTAACTGCGCCTCCAGGTGGTGAATCAAGAGGGCCTGGGCCAAGGTAAAGACCTCCAGCCCGCTTGCACGATTTCGAAGAGGGGGTGGCGCCGGTGTACCCCGTGCCGCTCCAAGCAGGTAGTCTAGCAGCACCTGCTGTAAAAACGCGGTATGCACCCGAATTTCCCAGGAGGGCTGGACAGATCCCTGCAGCTCCTCCAGATCCAGCCAAACTCGAGGCTCCTCAGGCCGGAGCCGCCGGCTGAGGGCTTCAAGGGCTTGCAGCAGGGAGGCAAGGGGTTCACTTCCTGGCCATGGCCTCTCTGGATCGCCAGGGGGTGCCTCCCGTTCGGAGCTGACTTCCAGTAGCCAGGGTTTGGCGTGGGCCGCGCACTCAGGGCAGAACTCTTGCAGGGCTGCCCAGACCAGGGAGGTGGCTTCGGCAGCAGCAAGAGGTGGGACGGGCTCCCCCCAGGGTGCGTAGAGGTCGCAGAGGCGAATGGAGCGGCTCATGGCGCGGCTTTTCAGGCGGTAGTAGCGCTGGAACAGGTCGAAGCGATCGTGGATCCCGTCCAGCAGATGTTCCCAAAAGGGCTGGCTGAGGCCGTGGCGAGCCAGGTAAAGGTCGGCAGCAGAATCGTAGCCCCGCCACTGGGCCTCCCAGAGGTGGTCGCGAACTAGGATGCTGAGAATAAACCCTCCCAGCTCCGCATGGGCTTCCAGATGGTGGCACAAGCGCTGGTAGGCCGCCCAGCGAACCTCGGCACTGGGATGGGTTTGCAGGTTCTGGAGGTGGGCGAGGGTGTTAGCTGACTGCTGTTGGGGAGGCAACAGGCCCTGGTCGCCGAGGGAGCTGAGGGTGACTTGCCACAACTGCCGCCAGGCCAAGCGTCCAGCCAGGCGCTGCTGGTGCAGTAAGCGCTCTAGAGGCTCCGCCTGTCGGTGACCCCGCTGGTGGAGGAGGCCACACAGAAACTGACGAAAGGGGCGTAGCCGCGGCTCGACATGGGCAGCAGCTAAAAGATCCAAGCGCCCATCCTCTGGCGGCAACTCGGCGGCAGAGTCGTCGGGGGAACCAGCCAACAGCGACTGTAGCTCTAGGGAGAAAAACAGCAAGTGGCTTTGCAGGGAGATAGCCCGCTCCAGATCCCGCCAGCTTGGGATCTGAACAGAGGTAGCCGGGATCCCTTCCCTGCCCTCCGCAAGCTGAGCCGCCAGAGCTTGCGTTAGCTGCGACAAGACTTGCAGCGCCTTCCCCAGCTCTGGTGGGCTGAGCTGGGCCACCTGCCCCCGGTAGCAGCGGGCAAACTCCTGCACCTGCTCCTCCAGGTCCTTCCAGGCTGGGGCGCCTTCTTGCCCAGAGCTGGAGAAACGCTCAAAAGGGGGTTCAGCAGCAGAAGAGACCACTGGCACCAGCCTCCTAGAGATGGGGGCAACCCCTCCGTGGCTTGGCGGCTGAGCAGACCCAGTAGCCTCTGATCCCAGTCAACTCTAGAGTCACCGCTTCCCAGGAATAAGCCTGCACAAGCCAATGTACTTCCTCCAGGATAGGTGTCGGGAGACAATCATTCGGTGGAAAAGCTTTCCGGAGGAGGCGACGCCTTTGTTTGCTCAGGTCACTGCTGCTGCTCTCCTGGGACTCAAGGCCGTGCGGGTCACGGTGGAGGTGGATGTGGGCGGTGGCTTGCCCCAGATTATCCTAGTGGGGCTGCCAGACACAGCCGTTCAGGAGGCCAAAGAGCGGGTGCGGGCGGCCATCAAGAACTCCGGCTTTGCCCTGCCGCAGCGGCGGATCATCGTCAACTTGGCTCCCGCCGATCTGCGCAAAGAGGGCCCCAGCTTTGATCTTCCCATCGCCATCGGCATTCTGGCTGCTGCCGGGGTCATCGAGAAAGAAGCGCTGGCCAACACCCTGCTGGTGGGGGAATTGGCCCTGGATGGCACCTTGCGACCCGTGGCCGGAATCCTGCCCATTGCCGCCGGTGCCGCTGAGATGGGGATCCGCCGCCTGGTGGTGCCCCAGGAGAATGGCCCAGAGGGGGCTTTGGTGCAAGGGATCCAGGTGTACGGGCTGCCCTCCTTAGCGGCGGTGGTGAGCTGGCTGCAAAACCCCCAGGGGGTTGAGCCGCTGCGGATCCAGCCGGAGCAGCTGCTAGCAACTGAACCAGAACCCCTGTTGGATTTGGCCGATGTGAAGGGGCAAGAACAGGCCCGACGGGCCTTGGAGATTGCGGCAGCCGGCGGGCACAACCTGCTGCTGGTGGGCAGCCCAGGAGCGGGCAAGACCATGCTGGCGCGTCGTCTGCCCGGCATTTTGCCTCGGCTGCAGTGGGAGGAAATGTTGGAGATCACCCGCATCTACTCAGCAGCTGGCCTGCTGCGGCAAAACCTGCACCTGGGAGGCCAAACCCCCCTGATCGCCCAGCGGCCCTTCCGTGCTCCCCACCATTCGGCCTCGGCAGTGGCGCTGGTGGGCGGTGGCCCCTACCCCAAGCCTGGCGAGATTTCCCTGGCTCACCACGGTGTCTTGTACTTGGACGAACTGACGGAATTCCGCCGCGAGGTTTTGGAGGTGCTGCGCCAGCCCCTGGAAGACGGCAAGGTTACCATCTCCCGCGCCCGCCTTTCCCTGGAGTTTCCCGCCCAAACCACCCTGGTGGCCTCCACCAACCCCTGTCCCTGCGGCTTCTACGGGGATCCTGTTCAGCCTTGCACCTGCACGCCGCAACAGCGGGAGCGCTACTGGTCGAAGCTCTCCGGCCCTCTGCTAGATCGCATTGATTTGCAGGTGTGGGTCAACCGCCTCAAGCCGGAAGAAATTGTCCGCCTTCAGGGTGGCGAGTCGTCCCAAGCGGTGCGGCAGCGGGTGGAACAGGCGCGGCAGCGTCAACGGCAGCGCTTCCAGGACGAGCCCGGGATCCACTGCAACGCCCAGATGCAGCCCCGCCACCTGCGGCAGTGGTGTGCTCTCTCGGATCCCTGTCGCAAGCTCCTCGAGAGCGCCATCCAAAAGCTGGGCCTCTCTGCCCGGGGGAGCGACCGCATCCTCAAGGTGGCCCGCACCATCGCCGATCTAGAGGGTGCCGAGGCCATTGCCCCCACCCACATCGCCGAAGCCATTCAGTATCGCAGCCTGGACCGCGGCCGGCCTGCTTTAAGCTAAGGGGAGGGAGAAATTTGCCCCTTGTGCACTTGCAGGATTTGCGCTCCCTTGAGCCAAGCGGCGTCGAAGGAGCCCAGGTGGGTGGTGGTTACCAAAGTTTGCACCCGCTCTTGAATGGCCTCCAAGAGCTGGTTTTGGCGGTGCAGGTCCAGCTCCGCCAGCACGTCGTCCAACAGCAGCAAGGGCGGATCCCCCTTCACCTGCTCGATCAGCTCCAGCTCCGCCAGTTTGAGGGCCAAGACCAAGGTGCGCTGTTGCCCCTGGGATCCGTAGGCGCGGGCAAGCTGTCCGTCGAGGCTTAGCTCCACCTCGTCTCGGTGAGGGCCGACTAGAGAGGTGCCCAGGGCCCGTTCGGCAGCGGCCTTGGCACGGATCTCCGCCAACAACTGGGCTTGAACCCCTTCGGGATTGGCCTGGGGATCCAGCAAAGGCACCTGCGGACGGTAGGCGAGGCTGAGAGTCTCCCGACCACCGCTGATGACTTGGTGCCAGTGGGCGGCTAGCGGCTCCAGACGCTGCAACAGCCGGGCGCGGCGGCGCATGATGCGACTGCCACTGGTGGCTAGCTGAGCGTCCCAGAAGGCCATCTGCAAGTCCCTGTCGCTGGCAGCAGCGGGATCCTGTTTTAGGAGGGCATTGCGCTGCTTGAGGATCTGGCGATACTGCTCCACCAGGCCAAGGTAGGCCGGCTCCAGCTGCAGCAACACCCCATCCAACCAGTTGCGCCGCGCCTCTGGCCCCCCTCGCACCAGCTCCAGATCCAGGCTGGAGAAGACCACCGCATTCACTTGCCCTAAGAACTCAGATTGTCGCCGTAGCGCCTGGCCGTTAACCTTCAGGGAGCGTCCCCCTTGGCTGCGTAGCTCCATCACCAGCTCGTGGGCTACCCCTAGCCGCTCCACGGTGGCGGCAATCCGCGCCTTCTCTTCCCCCTGCTGCACCATCTCCCGATCGCGACCGGCCCGCCGCGAGCGCAAGGTGGCCAAGAGCTCCACTGCCTCCAAGAGGTTCGTCTTGCCCTGGGCGTTTTCCCCCACCAGGATGGTCTTGGGTGCCTCGAAGGGGATCCCTTGATCCCGGTAGTTGCGAAAGTGCCACAGATGGAGGAAACATAGGTACACTTGGTGCGCCTTTGGCTTGGGGGAACGGCCCTCGCCAAGGAGGGCTTCCACTTTAACGCATAGCCTAGGACCAGGAGCACCCGGCTTCAGCAAAGGAGGGGCTGACCGAGAAAGCTGGGCTCCTGGACGCAACAGCTGCCAAGTCCAGTCACTAGAGCTGCGTCAGCTAGTGAACCAGGGGTTGGAGCAGGTGCAGCTTGTTGCGGCAGGCGTAGGGCTGTCAAGTTTAGGCGGGAAATCCCTGTTGGCGCAGGGCTTCAAAGAGGGCAATGGCGACTGCATTGCTGAGGTTAAGGCTGCGCACCGGCCCGCTCAAGGGGATGTGCACGCTGGGATAGGTTTCCAAGAACATGGGATCCAAGCCCCGGCTTTCGCTGCCAAACACCAGCCAGTCTCCGGGTTGATAGGACACCTCGGTGTAGAGGGCCTTGCCGCGCACGCTAAAGCACCAAAATCTTGCCTCGGGGTGGGCTTGCACCAGGGCCTCCCAAGAGGGGTAGCGATGCAGTTGGACGTGCTCCCAGTAGTCTAGCCCCGCCCGCCTGAGGTAGCGATCCGAGAGGCGAAACCCCAAGGGATCCACAAGGTGGAGGGGCGTGCGGGTAGCGGCACAGGTGCGGGCGATGTTGCCGGTGTTGGCCGGGATCTCCGGAGCCACCAAGACGACGTGGAAAGGCATAGGCTCAGCTCACTTGCTGCCAAAGCCGCGGCTGTTGCCCCCCTTTTTGCCCCCCCCTTTGTCTGGCTTGCGGCTGGACTGCGAACGCCCTCGCCATTGGGGGCCACCTGCCGGCAGCGGGCCCCGTCCGCCCAGCATGCCCGGAAAGCCGCCCATGCTCATGGAGCGCATCATGTCGCGCATGCGCTGGAAATCGCTCACCAGGCGGCTGACATCCTCCAGCTTGTGGCCAGAGCCCAGGGCTACCCGCCGCTTACGGCTGACGCTGCGGGCCAGCAGATCTGGGTTGCGCCGCTCCTCTGGCGTCATGGAGTTGATCATGGCCTCCGCCCGGGCTAGTTGCTCTTGGCCTTTTTGCAGCTGCTCGTCGCTAATTTTGCTCATTCCCGGCACTAGCCGCAGCAAGCTGGCTAGAGACCCCATGCGCTTGATGAGGCGCATTTGCTTGAGAAAATCGTTGAAATCGAACTGGGCGGTCATCATCTTTTCCGCCATGGCGGCGGCATCTCCCAGGTCGATTTCCTCCTGGGCTTTTTCCACCAAGCTGAGAATATCCCCCATGCCCAGGATGCGCGAGGCCATGCGATCCGGGTAAAAGGGATCCAAGGCCTCCACCTTTTCGCCAACCCCGATAAACTTAATGGGCTGGCCGGAAACCTGGCGAATGGAAAGAGCTGCCCCGCCGCGGGTATCGCCGTCCAGCTTGGTGAGGATGGCGCCGGTAAGGCCCAGCCGCTCGTGGAAGGCCTGGGTGAGGTTGGCCGCCTCCTGCCCCATCATGGCGTCCACCACCAGCAGGATCTCGTGGGGCTGCACCGCGGCCTTGATCTGCTCCAGCTCTGCCATCATCTCCAGGTCGATCTGGAGGCGACCGGCGGTATCCAAAATAACGTAGTCGTAGCCCTGTCCCCGCGCAGCTGCCACCCCCTGGCGGGCAATCTCGACCGGATCCGTCTTGCCCAGCTCGAAGACAGGGATCTGGATCTGCTGGCCCAGGCTCTTGAGCTGGTCGATGGCCGCTGGACGGTAAATGTCGCCTGCCACCAGCAGCGGCTTTTTGCCTTGCTTGCGCAAATACAAAGCCAGCTTGGCGCAAGTAGTGGTTTTGCCAGATCCCTGCAAGCCAACCATGAGCACAATGGTGGGGGGGTGCTCCGCCTGGGCAAGGGGCACGTTGGCCTCCCCCATTACCTTCACCAGCTCGTCGTAGACAATCTTGATAAACTGCTGATCCGGCGTTACCCCCGGGATCACCTCAGCGCCCAGGGCTGCCTGCCGCACCTCCTCGATGAACTGCTTGACCACCTGCAGGTTGACATCGGCCTCCAGTAGGGCGCGCCGCACTTCCCGCAGGGCTTCTTGGATGTTGGTTTCGGTGATCCTGTCCTGGCCGCGCAGCTTTCTCCAGGCCAGTTCCAACTTTTCGGCAAGGACATCAAACATGGGTGCTGTTGGTCAAGGGCTGCTAGGGCATTTCCTACCATAGTCCAGTTGGAGCCGCTCCAGCTTGGGGATCCCGGCCCCAGCGGCTACCTAGGCCGAGGAAGGCTAGCGACTTTACGAAAGTTTAAGCAACAATAGAAGGCGTCGCTTGCAGACTGGCCATGGTCAGCGTTGCTTCTTGCTCCTACAGCATCTCCGACTGGCAGTTGGGCTATCGCTCTTTGCGCCAGGAGTACGACTACTGGGTAACGGAGATCGAGGGGCGGATCCCCAAAAGACTGCAGGGAACCCTCTTTCGCAACGGGCCCGGCAAGCTGGAAGCGGGATCCCAGCGCTATGGCCATCCCTTCGACGGCGACGGCATGGTCTGCGCCATCACCTTTGTGGGAGGGCGGGTGCATTTCCGCAACCGGTTTGTGCGCACACCGGAGTTTGAGGCAGAGGAAAAAGCTGGCCGAGTCCTCTACCGCGGCGTGTTCGGCACCCAGAAGCCAGGAGGCTGGTGGGCCAATTTTCTCGATTTGCGCTTTAAAAATCCGGCCAATACTAACGTCATCTACCACGGCGGCAAGCTCCTAGCCCTTTGGGAAGCCAGCGCTCCCTACCGCCTAGACCCAGCCACCTTGGCCACCGAGGGGGTCGAGACCTTTGGCGGTGCCCTTGCTCCTAATCAGCCATTTACAGCCCATCCCCGCCGCCATCCAGAAACCGGAGATCTCCTGGCCTTTGGGGTGCGGACGGGCCCCCCTTCTACGCTTCTATTCTACCGCATTGACCCCCAAGGGCGGCTGGTGGAAAAGTGGGACTACCGCCTGCCAGATTTTGCCTTTTTGCACGACTTTGTCTGGACGCCCCGCCACTGGATCTTCTTCCAAAATCCTGTGGCCTTCAACCCCTGGCCCTACATGCTGGGCCTGCAGCCAGCCGGCACTTGCCTGACCCTTAAAAAAGGGGAGCCTACCCGTATCTGGCTATTTCCTCCCAAGGAAAAGCCGCTGCAGCTGGAAACGGAGCCGGGGTTTGTCTTTCACTTTGTCAACGGCTACGAGGTAGGGGAAAAGGTCCTAGTCGATGCCATCCTCTACGAGACCTACCCCGCCCTGGAGCCCGGAGCCGACTACCTGCAGATTGACTTTGCCCAGGTGCCAGCGGGCAAGCTGTGGCGGTTTGAGCTGGATCCCAAGGCAGGCAAAGTCAAGCGGGAGCTGCTTCTGGATCGTTCGGTGGAGTTCCCGGCTATCCACCCGGCTTGCGTTGGCCGACCCCACCGCTACCTCTATGTTGGCGCTACCCATGCTCCCGGCCCCAACGCACCCCTGCAGGCCATCCTCAAGCTAGACACCGCAACAGGCCGCAGCGAGCAGTACAGCTTTGCCCCCCGCGGCTTCGTGGGAGAGCCGGTATTCATCCCCGATCCCGAAGACGCTGCGGAGGAATCCGGATGGGTGGTAACAGTGGTCTTTGATGCAGCTAGTCAGCGCTCGCAGGTGGCGATCCTAGAAGCCGCTAACCTGGCAGCCGGTCCAGTGGCCCGGATCCCCTTGCGGCATCACCTTCCCTATGGCCTTCACGGCAGCTTTACCCCCTGCCTCTGGGCTGAGCCGGACAAGAGGTAGAGCCCTGTCCGCCCCAGCAGGTGTGAGGCTATAATGGTCGGCGGAGGTGTGGGGCTAGGGGCCAAACTTCTCTTCGGGGGGGAGGGTGTCAGAATGTCCTCTGGTCTGGAATCTTCCCTCCATGGGCTAAGCCCAGTCGCAGAGCCAAAGAGCTCCTCTGGACTAGAAGCAACGGTTGGCGTTAGCAATCTGCCGGTCTCAGAGGGGGGAGTAGCCTCTACCTTCTTCAACTTAGGTGATGCCGCCACGTCGGGAGAAAAAGCAACGGTGGCAAGACAGCGACCCTGCCTAGAGCCCATCCCTCCCCCAGGGGAAGTGATGCAGTATCGGGCCATTGGCCTCATTGAGGGTCAGTATATTCCTTCCCCAGATCGCTTTACGCGGGGGGTTTTGCGCACCTCAGATGGTCTGGATATCCATGCTGTCCTCCTGGGCCGGGTGATGAGCCTAGTGCGCAAGCACCTAAGGCCGGAGCGCAACTACCTGTGGGTGGTCTATCCCCGCACCCGCGACAAAGGCCAAAATCTCCACGTCCAGCTGATGGGAGTCTGGGCCCCAGAGGAGATGGGGCAAACCCTGCCTGAGGGCTCCTGCCCAAGGGTGGTGCCGGACTGGTTTTCCATTCGCGGCGAGGTCGTTTTTCAATCCCAGGAGAGAGGGTTCATCATCGTCAAAATTCGCCGCTCCCATCCCCAGTTGCCCTCCCCTACTCATCCCCTGCCAGCCGCTAGCTCCAGCAACCAGCAAGTAGCTAGTCCGGGGGGCCAGCAGCAAGCAGGCTCTGCTTTGCCGGCAGCGCCCCAGGCTTTTAAGTTGCGCCTCCTTGGATCCCTGCCAGGCAAAGGAGTAGGTATCTTCTGGGATCTGCAGGCGCGCCGCCGCGGCTCCCAGCTCTACATAGAGTTGGCAACTCCTATTGGCCCTGTGCCCAGAGAGCGGCCACAGCCCCAGGCAAAACGTTCAACTTCCCCTTCCAAACCCAAGAAGAAACCTCCCAGCGCCCCAAGGCGCGCGCAACAACCGCTCCCCAGTCAGCCTGGCCTGCCGCTGGATCCCGCCAAGGCAGCCAAACCTCCCAAGCCCACTAAGAAGAAACGTCCATAGTTTCTACCTTCGCCATGACAGAGTCAAACCCTCCTCCCAGCAAAGATGAATTCATCTCCCCCCGCTACCCCTACTGGGGCGAGGTCAAGCCGCAGAACTTGGTTTTTGATGCCAATTTACAAGAATTCAGCCATAAGGTGTCCCTAATTTGTAGCTTAGAGACAGGGGGCAAGATTACCCCAGAAGAAGCCTACCGCCAAATTAAAAAGCTGTGGAAACAACTCAAACAAACCAAAAAAGCTATCCTGGACGAGCCTAAGTGGAACGAGCCTCCTCCCAAGTTGCCAGAAGAAGAGTGAGTTAGGGCTTTCCTCTAGCCCTCCTTCGGGACAGTGCTGCGGAGCAGCTTTGTGGCACCCTGGGCAACCTCGCCAACGAAACAAGCTAGCAACTTAGCACGTCCGTTTCTTCTAGTAGGTTTAAAATCGGGTCTCAAACTCGATGGAAAGGGTGTTGTTGCCCTGGAAGTCGGTGCTGGCGCGGGTGAGGGTTTGGTCGCTGAGGCGGTAGCGGGCGCTGTAGCGGGTGGGCTGCAAGGGATCCGTCAGGTTGCGTTGCACGGAGACGGAAGTGGTCGGCCCCAGATCGCGGGCTACTTCCAGGACCAGGCCCACCGAGGAGCGTCTGGGAGCACGGGTGTCAACTGGGGGAACGGGGCTGAGGCGAACCTCATCCAAGCCAAGGGTGTCCCCCAGCGTTTCCACCACATCGTTGAGTAGGGCCGTTCCCGCCAGCCCGGCCACCCCTGCTTCTGGGTTGAGTCGGGCCAAAGCTGTTCCTCCTAGCAGGGCGACGATCTCTTCTGGGGATCTGCTGGGACTGCTAGAAAGCGTCAAAACCCCGTTGCGGGGATCCGCAGCCGCAAGCTGGCTGGCCCGCCCGTTGACGGTGGCCCAGATCTCGATGCTCTGCTGGGATCCCGGCAGGTTGCGGTTGGTGTCGAAGGGAGACAGCTCCTGGGGAAAGCGGTAGACCTCGAAGGCTTGGGTCACCAGACGCAGGTTGAGGAAAGGATCGAAGGGGTTGTCCAGGTCAAAGGTGGCGGTGTTGGGGCGGGAGCGATCCAGGCGAAAGTTGGCAATGGGCAGGCTGACGCGGCCTCGCTCCAGGGCGATAGTGCCCGCCGGGCGGAGATCTGAGGGGGTGCCGAACAGGCGCAAGCTGCCGGTGGCGTTGAATTCAAACAGGTTGGGGCGCTGCACGCGGATCCCGGGCCCTAAGACCAGCTCCAGCCCGTTCAGCCGCGGCTGCCAGAAGGGATCTGCCTGAGTCGAGTCGGCGGGAGCTGCCGCTTGGCGGGGGCTGACCTCGATAATCCCATTGGAGGCCTCTAGACGACCCTCGAGCAAAGGACGCAAGAGCAAGCCTTCCACCAATACGCTGCCTTCCAAGCGGCCGGTGTAGAGATTGGGCAGGTTGAGCTGGATCCCTTGCAGTTGCAGCGTTAGGGGTGGCGAGGTTTCGTCCATCTGCAGGGCGCCGCGAGAGTTGACAGGCAAAACCCCTCGAGCCACCAGGGATCCGCCCCCTACCTGTCCCTGTAGCTCCCGCACCTCCAATTGGTTGAGGTTAAAGACAATTTGGCCGGTCAGGTTGGTGATAGGCTCCGGCAGGGCAGCCAGCTTGAGGATCCCGGAGCTGAGGTTGAGGTTTCCCTGCAGGCTAGGCTCTTGCAAGGTGCCGCGGATGGCCAGCTCCAGTTGGCTTTGGCCACCTTCCCAGCGCACCTGGTCGGTGAAGAGGTTGATTAGGCGCAGGCCGTCCTTCTTGGCTTGCAGGGTAAGGTCGATCTGATCCGAGACAGCCCGCACTTGGGCAAAGGGCAGGGTGTAGGGCACCAGGCCGGAAAGGCGGATTGGCTCGTCGCTGTTGGCTAGGAGAGCACCCTCCAGACGCAGTTGACCCTGGTTGTAGTCAAATTGCCCCTTCACCTCCCGCAGCGGCACCTGGTGGATCCGGGCGTTCACCACCGTCAGGGAGCCGCGGGCCCGGGGATCCCGCAGGTTGCCCGCTAGTTCCACATCCAAGTTGAGATCCCCTTGGAGTTCCAGCCCCTCGGGCAAGAAGCGATCCAGCAAAGCCAGAGGAAACCCCTGAATTTGCAGGGATCCCGACTGCTCCTCCAGGCCCAACTTGCCGGTGAAAAGGGCTTGGCGTTCCCCACTGCGCAACAGCAGCGGCTGTAGCACCACCGCCCCCTCGACTAGGCTGCCGACAGCGGTGAGGCTTTCGACCCCAAACTCCTCTGCTTGCCAATTCCAGCCCTCCAGGTGAAAACTGACGCTGGGCTGGTCGAGACTGCCAACCAAGCTGAGGCTGGCCTGGAATTCTCCTTGCAAGCTGGTGGGTGGCGGGATGCGGGGATCCATGCGGCTGGCCAAGGCCTCCAGGTGGGCGGCCAGGACCTGGGCGTAGTGCTCCAATTGCTGCAGCAGGGGAGAACCGGGCAGGCCAACCGGCTCTGTCTCTAGCACGGCAGCAGGGCCTAGCGGGGGCAATTGCAGGCCGCGGGTGGTGAGGTCTTGCCACTGCCGCCACTTAAAGGCAGAGACAATATCTTCCAGGCGACCCTGGCGGGTGCGGATCTGCAGGTCAATTTGCGGAACGGGAAGCGCCGAGGCGGGCTTCAAAGCAGCCTGGAAGGAGGCCGCCGGCAGCTCCAGGGTGCCGCTGGCGGTGTAGGTGCTCTTGAACAACTCCAGTTGGGCTTGGGCAATGGTCAGGCAAGAGGGGCTGGAGCTGTCTCCAGGACGGTAAGCGAAATCCACGGAGAGGCCCTGGGCTTCGATCCCCCCTAGCCGCAGATCTGCCACCGCTGCCCGTCCTCGGGTAGCGCCGCTTGCCAGGTCAACGGTCACCTCCCCATCGAGGCTCCCCTGCAGACTGGCCCACGGCCCAGCAGCCACTCCCCCCAGCAGAGCCAGCGGCAAGCGGTTCGCCGCCACCTGAAGCTTACCTTGGTGGCGTTGGCCGCGCAGTTCCCCCTCGCCCAGCTGCAGCTCGAACTGCAAGGGCCGAAACTGGGGATCCAACTGCAGCGCCAGCCGCTCCCGCGTCCCCTTCAGCTCCACTGTCATCCCCTGGCTAGACCCCTGAAAGGGCCCGGCCAAGTCAGCAAAGGCCACCTCTCCCACCCGCAAGCCGCGCACCTTGGCCTCGCCGGCCACCTGCAGGTTGTCCAGAGATCCGCGGAGCCGCCCCGATCCCTGCAGCACTCCTGCCACCCTCGGCGGCAAGCCGGGCACTTTGGCTAGGGGGATCCCGTCAGCGGCAAAGTTGAGATCTAGAGACCCCACCTGCAAGGTCTGCGGATCCGCGAGGATGCGCCCCTCTACTCTGCCCAAGCGGGTGGTGTCGGCCAAGACTTCTGCTGCTCGGATTGCCAAGCCCCTGCCATCCCAGGCCACCTGGCCTCTAATGGAGTCAACTAGCCCATTTTCCTCCCCAAGCCGCGACAGGGTCAGGGATCCCTGGGCCCGCAGCGCCGCCAGGAGACCCACCTCCGCCGCCTCCCCTGTATCCACCTGCGCCGTCAGCTCCCCAGAAACGGATCCGGGCCAGTGTGGGTTGAAAAATGCCAGCGGCACAGCCTGAGGAACCACCTGCGCCTGGAGCTGTCCTGCCTCCCACCGCCCCGCCGCCTGGATCCGGCCCTCCCCTACGGCCAACACTGCCTGGGGCACCTCCACCACCCAGCTGTCCCTGCCAGGCAGGATCTGCAGCTTTCCTCTTCCAGCGAGCTCCCCTCCCTGGATTTCCCAAGTGGCCTCCACCTGGGGCTGGGATCCTGCCAGCACCACCTGGGCCTGAGCAGTTACCCGCCCCGCCCAAGGCAGCTTGCCCCTCTGTGGCAGGTTGACGCCGTAGAGGGACAGCACCTGCCCCGCGTCGGCCGCGGTAACCTGCAGATCCAACTGGCCTGCCAAGCCGCCAGCCCACTGCAGTTGGCCGGATCCCTCGAGGCGTCCGCCTGCAGCTTGCAAGTCAATGGCCTCAAAGGCCAAGGTCTGGTCGGCCAAGCGGAAGCCAAAAGCATATTGCGGCACCGGCAGGCGATCCACCCGACCTGGCGAGATCCCTTGCAACTGCCCTTGGATCTGCGGCCCCTCCAGGGGGCCGGTGACCGCTAGGGATCCCGCCACCACCCCTTCTGCCGCCACTGGCAGCTTGAAGTTGAAAGTCTCCTGGATTTGCTGCAGGCTGGCCGGGGCGATGGCGGCTTGCAGATCCAACCCCTTGTCGCTGAAGGCGATGGAGCCGTTGAGATCTTCAAAAGCAAGCTGGCCAAAGCGGCCGCTTATCCCCTCCAGTTCCAGCTCCTCCAGGGTAAAGCGAACAGAGCCCCTCACCTCCTCAAAAGGACGAGGCAACCTCTCTAGCCTCAGCCGCGCCTGCTGAACTTGGGCTTGCCCCGTCAACTCCAAAGGGCGTTTGTGCAAGCGGGACGGCGTCCCTTCTCCTCCCCAAAGGACTTGCAGAGCTAGACTGGCTTCCCCCTCCACCTCCGCCCAAGGCGCTGCCGGCAAGATGCTGGGCAGCAGATCCAAAGGCAGGCGAGCAGCAGCAACCGTCACCGAACCAGAAACCTGGGCAAAATCCGCCACCCCCCGCAACTGCAGAGGGTACCTCCCTCTACCTGCCAGCGGGCGCAGGACCGCCGAAAGCTGGAAACTGGCTCGTCCTCCGGCTTTCTCCCCCGGCAGGGCACTCAGCCTCACCTGCACCTGGCCCTGCAGCCCCTCGAACTGCCGTCGCTCCCCTACTAAGGGGATGGCCGTCAGGGATCCCCCCCGCAAACGGATGTTCAACCCCTGCAAGGGCAGGGATCCCTCCCCTTGAGGCAGTTGAAACTGCACGTCTGCCCAGCCGCGATCCAGCGTTTCCATGAGCAGCAACTGGGGCTGGTTTAGGGTAACATTGAGCACCCACTCGCCGGTTTGTAGCCATGTCCAGAAGTCGGGGCTGAGGTCAATAGAGCCAATGCTGGCCAAGTGTTCAATGAAGCTTTCTCCCAGCCGCACTCCCCAGGGAGCCACAAGCCTCACCTCTCCCAATTCCACCCGCCGGCGCATCGCCTGCGAGAGGGCAGCTTCCACCTGGGGCAGCACTTGGTTCTGAAAGTAGATGCCAGTTCCCCAGGCAGCGCCAAAGGCGGCAGCCGTCAAGCCCAAACCCAGGCTCGCCCCTATCCTTGCCCAAGTCTTGTAGGAGAGGGGAAAGGGTTGCTGCGGCACTTCACCCTCTTTGTTGCGTCGCTCTTCGCCCAACACCTACCCTCAGGATCCAAAGCACCCCCCTTGAGAAGCCCTCCTTGGGGATAGCCAAAGCTGCCCCCATCCTACCCAAGGACTCCTGGCTTGCCATGAGGGGCCAGAGAGAAGAAATCCCTACTCCCAGCCGCAATCCCCTGCCCATGGACATTGCTTGATCCAGCCCTCTACAATGAGGCCCACGGGTGGTTTGTCTACACCCCCAGCTTGCCCGGGGGATCCCTCTGGCAGGGCAGTGTGAGCTACCACGTAAGTAGGGAGCAGTACGAGGGGCTTACAGTTTTGTCCCCTGGTGTGTTGTATAAGGTTGTATAAGCCTTTTGGAGCAGTCGAGATAAAGGAGAGAAGCCATTCCGGAGCCTCTGTCTTTGACAGTTAGCTTGCGTGGTAGCCACGAGGCCCTGGAAGACTGCCAGGTCTTCCACCTAGCCGGCCTTCTGGATGCCTTCTCTGAGCCGGTGTTCGTGAAAGTGGTTACCAGGCACCTAGAAAAGGGATCCCCCAACCTTATCCTGGACTTGACAGGGATCGATTTCATCGACAGCTCCGGCGTCGGTGCCCTGGTGCAACTGGCCAAACTGGTGCAAGAGCGCGGGGGCATCTTCCAGGTAGTGAGCAATCCTCGCATTACCCAAACGGTAAAGCTGGTGCGGCTGGAGAAGTTCTTGTCCCTGCGCAATTCACTCCAGGAAGCTTTGGATTATCTAGCTGCAGAGAGCAAAAGGCGCTCCGAGCAGGCCTCTCCCCCCTCTGAGGCTGGCTCCGAAGCCGCCGGATCTAGCCCGGAGGAGCCCAAGGGCGAAGCTTCCTAGGCCGCTGCTGGGATATTGGAATGGGTCTGGGGACTTTTTGGGGCATCAGCGCCGGCGCCGGGGATCCCGAGTGGCTGACCCTAAAAGCTGTTCGGGTTCTCCAGGCTGTCAACTGGGTGGCCTGTCCCCAAAATGCTGCTGGCCAGCCTGGTTTGGCCTACCAAATCGTGCGTCCTTGGCTGCAACCGGGACAAACGCTCTTGCCCCTGCCTTTGCCCTTTGTTACCCAGCCTGAGCTCCTCCAGGCGGCGTGGGAGGCGGCTGCCGAGCAACTAGCTCCCCTTCTGGAGCAGGGAGAAGATGTGGCCTTTGTCTGCGAAGGGGATGTGGGCCTCTACAGCACCTTTGCCTACCTGGCCCAGGCCCTGCGGCAGCGGCTCCCTGACCTGCCCATCCAGGTCGTACCGGGGGTATGCTCTCCTCTGGCTGCTGCGGCGGCTTTGGGATCCCCTTTGGCCCTCGGCCCCGAGAAATTGGCAATTTTGCCCGCTCTTTTTGCCCTAGCAGAGCTGGAGGAGGCCTGTGCTTGGGCTGAGGTGGTTGTCCTCATGAAGGTGGCTTCCGTCTACCCCCAAGTTTGGCAGTGGCTGGCCGAAAAAGGCTGGCTGCAGCGGGCTAGCCTAGTGGTCTGGGCCGGCTGGCCCCAGCAAGCCCTTTTCCCCACCCTCGACGGATTGGCCGACTACCGCCCCCCCTACTTTTCCCTATTAATCCTGTGGCCTCAGAATCGCAGCTCTCCTCGAGTGGCTGACTTGCCAAAAAGCTCCTAAAAAATGAGCTTTTCTCCAGGAGAAAAAGCAAGAAGATTTGACCGCAGGATCTGCGTGTAATACCCGTGAAGAAAGATGGAAATCAAATTGAAGAAGTAACATAAACTGTTAAAAACAGTTGCCAGCCGCTACAGGGGTAGGCGGCCTGGGCTAGATTAGAGGTGTAGTGATTCAGGAAAGGAGGTAGATCCAGCGGAAAGGTAAGACACCGGCTTGCAACTTGCTCAGCCTCAAAACTGCCAGCAAAACAACCTCTCAAGTTGATCCCACGTAAGCTCTCAATTGGCTGTGCTGGCAGGTGTATCAAGCAAGGGGTTGTCTTGCCTAGTGGAGCACCTGGCCTCTCCGACAGGTTTTCCCCCAAGCTAAGGGACATGGGAGTTAAATCAAATAGCGGCTGGGTTTACTGAAGCCAGGCACTGTAGCGTGAGGGGTCGCTTACCTCGTCTGGAGTGGTGAAAAGACAGTAAGTTCTGCTGCTTCTGGAAGCGCCGGCCTGCTATTTCGAGTCTCCAGCAAGAATCAGCGAAGAGTGGAGAAGACGTGGAAAACCGGTGCTTCGGTGAGGTTCAGGTGCTCCTCCTGCAGGCTCTAGCGAGCCGAGATTTTTAGTAAAACTTGAGATTTCTTGAGGTGGGGGGTCTCTATGTTTACCTTTCTGTCGAAAATTGCAAGAGCAGTTATTCGCGTGTTCACCCCTGCCAAGTCCGACCTAGTGGAAGTCGGCTACCAGCCCATCACAGATGATATCTATCGCGGCAAGCGCTCGGCTCGCTATGCCGGTGAGCTGTAGGACGAGGGGGGGAAGGAGAGGGGTTTGCCACGTCCAGGGGTTGAGCTCCTAAGAGGTGGCCAGCGGGTTGGTCTTCGTTTCAGGGCTGTTAAGCTCTGACTTTGGTGCTGGGGTGGCGGTTCCCGAGCAAGGGCCGCCACTTCGCATTGTTTGCGAAAATGGTAGGGATACGTAAGCGCTCCTTCCACAGTGCCCTCCCTCGTGGTCTATCCCGCCACAGCCGTCGACCTGGATCCTGTGGTGGAGGTTCTTGCCCAGGTCTTTTACCCGCCCCTAGGCCTGCAACGCTGGCTGCACCCCATTCACAAACGGATCATTCGTCAGGATTTACGCCTCAAGCTGGCAGCCAGGGATCCCTACTACTGCTGCTTAGCGGCGGCGGTGGAGTCGAAAGTGGTGGGGACTGCTGAGATCTCGCTGCGGGCGATGGCCCACGGGAAGTATCCCTACCTTTCGAACTTGGCGGTGCTACCAGAGTGGCGACGGCAGGGAATTGCGCGACAGCTTCTGCTCAGCGCCGAGGAGGTAGTGCAGAAGTGGGGCTATCGCCGGTTACAGCTGCACGTCCTGGAAGATAACTTGCCCGCCCAGCAACTCTACACCCAACTGGGCTACGTGCCCCTCGAGCGCACCCCTCAGCTTTGGCAGTGGCTGGGGATCCCACCCCAGCTTTTGCTCTGCAAGTGGCTGCCGTAAAGTTATGTAAACTAGAGGGAAAAGGCGAGAGAGGCGTTGCCGTGGACGTTGAGACCGTAAGCAGGAGGGGCTGGGGGGCCGTATTTGTAGCTTTGTTTGCAGCTTTGCTGGTTAGCTTTGGAGGGGTTCAGGCCGCCTTTGCCCAGTGGGGCACTACTCCCCTGCCCTCGATTGGGGCCCCAGCGCCGGAGTTTGAACTGCCAGATCAGTCGGGCCAGGTGCGGCGCCTGGCGGATTTTCGCGGCAAGTGGGTTGTGCTCTACTTCTACCCCCGCGACTTCACTGCCGGATGTACGATCGAGGCCCGCCGCTTCCAGCAGGATCTGCCCAAGTTCCAGGCCCTGGGAGCGGAGATTGTGGGCGTAAGCGCCGACTCGGTGGACTCCCACCGCCGTTTTTGCCTAGCAGAGGGGCTGCAGTTTCTTTTGCTGTCGGATCCCCAGGGCACGGTTAGCCGCGCCTACGGCTCGTGGATGGGGGATATGGCCCTGCGCAACACCTTTCTCATTGATCCCGATGGGATCCTGCGGGCTATTTACCCAATCGTCAACCCCTACCGGCACAGCGCCGAGGTCTTGGCCCAACTGCAGGAGCTTACCAAGAAGGGCTAGTCCTGGGGGCCAAAGGTCTGCTCGAACTCTTGCAGCAGCTCGTCAATCTCCTCTAAGGCTTGGTTGACATCGACGCGCAAGTCCCCGAGATCCGGCCTTTCCAAAAGCTTGACCAGGACGGGCCGGCGCTCGCGAATACGTCTGATGCGCTCTTTTAGGGCGGCAATTTCCGCTGGCTCCATAGCTGCAGTGGTTGCCTCAGCTCCTCCAGCTTATCGCTTTCCTAGTCAGATCGCGGCCTTTGCTAACCCCTGCCCTAGACCATGGGCACAAATTGCACGGGGAAAGCTTCCTTTTGCACCACTCCTTCCGGCGTTTTGTGGAGAATGAGCAGGGACTGGGATGCCTTGCTTTCGCCTACCGGTACCACTAGGGTACCTCCCACCGCCAGTTGATCCAGAAGCGCTGTCGGCACGGTTGGGGGTGCGGCTGTAACCACAATGGCGTCGTAGGGGGCGTGTTCCGGCCAGCCCTGGTAGCCATCTCCCTGACGCACCTCCACGTTGCGGTAGCCAAGGGAGGCCAGAGTTTGCTGAGCGCGGGTGGCTAGGGGAGGCAGCCGCTCCACGCTGTACACCTGTCGGGCCAGCTCAGCCAAAATGGCCGCTTGGTAGCTGGAACCAGTGCCGATTTCCAGCACCACCGACTCAGGCGTGAGGCGGGCTGCCTCGGTCATAAAGGCAACGATATAGGGCTGAGAGATCGTCTGGCCGTAGCCGATGGGCAGGGGGCAATCTCTGTAGGCGCGATCCCGCAGCTCGGGGGGAACAAAAAGGTGACGCGGCACCTTGCGCATCGCCTCCAGCACCCGGGGATCCCGGATCCCGCGCTGAAGGATCTGCTCCCTTACCATCCGTTCCCGTTGGTCAGCCCAGGGATCCAAGCCACTCTCGGCACAGGGCTGAGGAAGGCGAACCCCACCCGTCCTGCTAAAGAGGGACGAGAACAACCTTACCATTGGCGCCTAACCTCCAAAGCTAACAGCTTGCCCGGATTTCCCTGGAATGCTGCGCCGTAACTTGGGATCCCTCACCTCGATCCTGGCCCACTTTTAAACCTGCTGCCACAAATTTCTCCCGGAAATTCCATAGCCCCGGTCCTGCAAGGGCCCAGGGTGGCCAAAATCCGTTGGGGTGAGTCGTTGCTAGCGAAGCGGCATCGCCGGGAAGTTTCCCTCCTCCCCCGCCAAGAAAACCTGACAATTCCGGCTTTTCCCCGCAAGGGGATGGAAGAATCTAGGAGCTACAGGAGGGCTTAGCGGTGTCTGTCGAACCAGCGCATCAGCATTGCCGCTAGGCGCTCAGGGTTGTGGCGCACCAAGCCAGTTTCGGGATCCTCTTGCATGACGTTGGCCAGAACGGCCCGGCAGCCCAAGTAGGCTAGCTTATCCGGGTCCAAAACCACAAACTCGGAGCCGTTGCGGCGGTAACGCTCTAGGGTGCGAGGGGAGGGGGGATCCCGTTGCACCAGGACGGCATCGAACAGGCGCAGGCCCGCCACCCGATCCAAGGCCATGACGTGATCCCCAACGGTGTAGCCGTCGGTTTCCCCCGGCTCCGTCATGATGTTGCACACGTAGATGTGGGGCGCCATGTTTCTGGCCAGGGCTTCGACAATTTCAGGGATGAGGAGGTTGGGAATGATGCTGGTGTAGAGGCTGCCCGGCCCCAGCACTACCAACTCTGCTTTCTCAATAGCCTCGATTGCCTCGGGCAAGGCGGGAGGGTTGGGGGGATCGCAGCCAATGCGGCAGATGCGCCCCCTAGCTTTGGTGATGTTGGACTCACCCACGACGCGGCGGCCATCGCTTAACTCGGCCCAGAGGGTGACATCGGCTAGAGTAGCCGGCAGCACCCGTCCCTGAATGGCCAAAACCTGAGAGGTAGCGGTGATGGCCCGGACCAGGTCGCCCCCGGTTACCGCGGTGAGGGCGGTGATGAACAGGTTGCCGAAGCTATGCCCGCTCAGCCCTTCCCCCGCCTGGAAGCGGTACTGGAACAGCTCGGTGAGGAGCTTTTCCTCGTTGGCCAAGGCCGTGAGGCAGTTGCGGATGTCGCCAGGGGGCAACACGCCGATCTCCCGCCGCAGGCGCCCTGAGGAGCCGCCGTCATCGGCCACGGTAACGATGGCGGTGATGTTGGAGCTGTAGTGCTTCAGCCCCCGCAGCAGGTTGGAGAGGCCGGTGCCACCCCCCAACACCACGATGCGAGGGCCACGGCTTAGCCGCCGATGCGATAGGAGCTTATCCACCAGCGCTTCGTCCCCTTCCGGGATCAGCACATCTTCGATGGAGCGCAGGGCGCTGCGAAAGCCCAGCACCGCCATCACCAAGCCAATCCCGGTTACCAAGGGACCACTGATGTTGTTCGGGATCCAGGTGGTGATCCAGCGCAGGGTAATGTCGATTAGCCGCTTCAGGCGAAAGATGGGGGTCAGCTCCGTCCAAATGGCAATGCCCAGCAGCATCAGGAGTACGCCTCCCACGGCCAGGCTCAGCCAGCGTTTGACGGCCAGGCCAGGGAAGAGCCATTTCCAGCCACTTCGCCACCAGGCAGCCTTGCGGCGGCGAGGTCCCCGGATGGGGGACTTGTTGCGGAGCTCAGGTTTACTCATGGGAAAGAACGCCGGCCAAAGGGATCCTAGCCTCTGGCTGCTCCTTGCTGGGGCCAGCAGGCGGTGCTCCAAAGCAGGCTTCCAGCTCCCGCTGCGACTCCAGCAAATGGCAGTGCTGAACCTG
This sequence comes from Synechococcus sp. WC10meta, assembly GCF_047461475.1. NCBI lineage: Bacteria > Bacillati > Cyanobacteriota > Cyanophyceae > Synechococcales > Synechococcaceae > Synechococcus > Synechococcus sp. WC10meta. The sequence goes on along the minus strand of NZ_JANSHF010000002.1, from coordinate 37,667 downwards.
GAGGTTGAGCTCGGGCAGGCCAGAGCCGTTGGCAGGAAGGGTCCAAGGCTGCAAATCCTGGGCCAAGCGTTCCACCAGGGCCACGGAGCGGTGTTGTCCGCCGGTACAGCCGATGGCGACGGTTAGGTGAGGCCGCCGTTCTGCTCGATAGTGGGGCCACCAGGCCCGGAGGAGGGAAAAGATCTGCTGGTAGGTGGACTGGGTCAGCGGATCAGCAAAGAGAAACTCCTGCAGCAGCCGATCCTGGCCAGTGAGGTGGCGCAGATGGGGCTGAAAGAAAGGGTTGGGCAGAAAGCGCACGTCAAACAGCAGGTTGACCTCAGGAGGAATGCCGTACTTGAAGCCAAAGCTCACTAGCCGCAGGTTGAGGGGTTGGGGGAGCCCCTGCACCAAGGCTTGCAGTTGCTGCCGCAGTTGTTGGCTATTGAGCTCCGAGGTATCCAGCAGGTGGGTGCAGCGCTGCCGGATGGGGGCTAGTTCGCGGATTTCTTGCTCGATGGCTTCCAGCAGGCCGCCACCGGTGTGGTGGGGGTGGGGGCGACGGTGGGCGCTAAGACGCTTGAGCAAGACCGAAGGCCGGGCTTCTAGGAACAGGAAAGGGATCCCCTGGGCTCGCATCCAGGCATCTAGCTCGGGGAGCTGCTCCCGATACTCCTGGGCGTGGAGATTTAAACTCATGGCCAAAGCGGCGTGGTGGGGCCGCATCGCTTCAACCAAGGGGATGACCTGGGCAGGCGGGATCCCTTCCAGGCCGGTGTAGCCCAGTTGCTCGAGTTGCTGAATGGCCAAAGTTTTCCCTGCTCCGGTCAGGCCGGCAAGCACCAGAACGGCTGGGGCCGCAGGGGTTGGTTTTGTCGGCTGATTGTCCATGCAGCCTATTCTAGGGCGAGGGGGGATCTACCTCTACTTGCTAGCGGCAAACTGTCAGGGCCTGGCCACGCACCGAGGGATCCACCTGGCCGTTTTGAAAGACGATCTGCCCGCCCACAATGGTTAGCGACGGCCAGCCCACCAACTCCCAGCCCTCGAAGGGGCTCCAGCCACATTTGGTCAGCAGCTCTTCCCGTCGCACTGGCTTAGGTGTACGGCGATCCACCAGCACCAGGTCGGCGTCGTAGCCCACCTGCAGCCGCCCCTTGTTGGGGATCCCGTAGAGGCGGGCCGGCGCCTCGCACATCCACTGCACCACCTGGCGCAGGGTACAGCGGCCCTGCTGCGCGGCCGTCAGCATCAGGGGCAAGGCCGTCTCCACCCCAGGCATGCCAGAGGGGGAGTGGGGGTAGGGCTGGGCCTTCTCGGCCAGGGTGTGGGGGGCATGGTCGGTGGCGATGCAGTCCAGAATGCCGTCGTGCAGCCCCTGCCAGAGTTGCTCCAAATTGGCGGGATCCCGCAGCGGCGGGTTCATCTGAGCCAGGGAGCCTAGGCGAGCGTAATCGGCAGTGCTCAGCAGCAGGTGTTGGGGGGTAACCTCAGCGCTGACCCAGGCCGGCTTGTGCTGGCGCAGCAGCTCCACCTCCAGGCCAGTGGAGAGGTGCAAAATGTGCAGGCGGTGGCGGTAGCGGGTGGCCAAGTCTAGAGCTCGGCGCGAGGCAATCAAGGCTGCTTCTTCGTCCTGAATGAGGGAGTGAACCGCCACATCCGTACGTCCGGCAAAAAGAGCTCGGCGGGCCTGAATCCGCGCGTGATCCTCAGCGTGGACAGCAATGACCAGGTTGGGATCCGTTTCGGCAAAGATCCTCTCTAGAGCAGCCTGATCATCCACCAATAGGGGGCCATGCATGGATCCCATGAAGATCTTGATGCCGCAGGCTCCTTGCGCCCGTTGCAGCTCCTTTAAGTTATCGGCAGTGGCTCCAATGAAAAAGCCGTAGTTGACGACGCACTTGCTGGCAGCCCGCGCCAATTTGTCCTCCAGCGTTCTCTGGTCAATTGTTGGCGGATCCGTATTGGGCATCTCCAAAAAGCTGGTTACCCCACCGCGAGCGCAAGCCCAGGATCCCGTCTGCAGGTCTTCTTTGTGCTCGCGGCCTGGCTCGCGGAAGTGAACCTGGGGATCAATCACCCCCGGCATTAGGGTATGGCCCTCGGCATCGATGACCCTAGCCACCCCTTCTGTGGAGAGATGTTGGCCAATCTGGGCAATCCGCCCGTCCTGCACCAGCACATCTCCCACCCAGGGATCCCCTTCCGGTACCACCAGCTCGGCATTGCGGATCAGCAGGCTACTGGCCAAAGCTCCGCTTCCCCTTTCACAGGCGCTTTCAAGATAACACCTGTCGAGCAGGTTAAGAACCGGCCAATCGATGGAACAGCTAGTCGGCAGCTCAAGCTCAAGTTGCCCAAGTCTTGTCTTCCTAGCGATAGAGGTTGCAAGAGCTGCGCAGGTCGTAGCCAGAGGCCAAAACCTCTTGCTGGCGATCCCCTAAGCCAAGGTCGCAGCGCAGGAGATCCCCACTAACAGTTGTATGTGTGTGAGACTCAGTCATCCAACGAACGCCGCTTGAGCTGGCAGTGGGAGGAACAACTTCAGGAAGACGATAGTTGGGGGCTTGCCAAGGATCTTGCAAATAGCGATCCCTGTGGATCCCGCCAAATTCAATATCGGCGTAGGCAGGAGGATAAACCATGAAGTCCATTCGGAAAACTTCTGAAGCACCGCCGATAGCTGCTAGAGCTGTCTGGGCTTCTGCAACTCTGGAACGGCGAATGTGGTTAAGAAAATTGGGAATGCTAATAGCAGAGAGAATGCCGACAATTACGATTACCGCCAGCAGCTTGATCAAGGTCATGACGTGCGGAGCTTTAGTTGCTCGACGGCAGAGCATTAGATAGGCTTTATGAAGAGAAAGTCAGCTCATAGCAGCGTCTGCTTCCCCTTTGGAGCGTCAGTATCCAAGTGCAAACGACTCGGGGGCCTTTCTCCCCTATGCAGCTTGATCTCAGGTTGCCCTTTACAGACCTAAAACTTTCCTCGCCTCGTCTAGCAGGACGGAGCCTTTAGGAGCACTCCTTGCCTGTTTCTCCCTTGCTTTGCCTAGAGACCTAACCGCAGTTGGCAGGAGGTGGCTATGCTGCTCAAGCATTCCTCCTATGATGTTTCCGCATAGTGAGGAGCAAAAAGTAACGCAAGCTACAAAAGTTCCAGGTCAATGTCTCTAGGCTGGGGCGTTGGAACTTGTGAGAACCGCGGCAAGGACAGCTAGATAAGCAGGCCTTAGGCCCAACACCCCTAGCTTCTTTCCCTACGGCCGCCTTGCCCACACCAAGCCAAGTAACAACAGAGGGGGAACATGGATAACGTACGCAGCCTTTGTCCCTACTGTGGGGTTGGTTGTGGCCTAGAAATTCTGGCCGACGGCACAAAAATTCGCGGCGATCGAGCTCATCCGTCCAGCCAGGGCATGGTTTGCGTTAAGGGTGCGACTCTCCTGGAAACCCTCGATTGCAATCGGGCTACGGTGCCTCTCTATCGCCCTAGCCTCAGCGAGGATTTCCAGCCGGTGAGCTGGGATCAAGCGCTGGATTTAATTGTCGAGCGCATTCGCCAGACCTCTCCCGAAAGGATTGCCATCTACGGCTCAGGGCAGTTGCTAACCGAAGATTACTACATTGCCCAAAAGCTACTTAAGGGGTGTCTAGGAAGCAATAACTTCGACAGCAATTCCCGCCTCTGCATGTCTTCTGCCGTAGAGGGCTACAGCCAGAGTCTCGGCTCGGACGGCCCCCCCTGTAGCTACACGGATCTCGATAGCTGCGAGCTGGCTTTTTTGATCGGCACCAATACCGCTGAATGCCACCCAATTCTGTTCAATCGCTTGCGCAAGCGCCACAAAAGCGACCCAAGCCTAAAGATTGTTGTGGTGGATCCCCGTCGTACGCAGACGGCTGAGGAGGCCGATTTGTATCTGAGGATTACTCCAGGTAGCGATATTGACTTGCTCAATGGCATTGCTCACCTACTCATTCAGTGGGGCGCCATCAACCATGACTTCATTGCCCAGCACACCGAAGGCTTTGAAGCCTATGCTGCCCTGGTTGCCGACTACACCCCTGAGCAAGTAGCCAGCCGCTGTGGCCTAGAAGTTGAGGAGGTACTTGCTGTTGCGCGACTGTGGCAGCAGTCGCAGAAAACGCTTTCCATGTGGTCGATGGGGCTTAACCAGTCCAGCGAAGGCACGGCCAAGGTGACCAGCCTCATCAATCTCCATTTGCTCACCGGCCAGATAGGGTTTGCAGGGGCAGGGCCCTTTTCGCTAACAGGTCAGCCCAATGCTATGGGCGGTCGAGAAGCGGGCGGCTTGGCACATCTATTGCCCGGCTACCGCAAGGTTACGAATCCAGAGGATCGGGCAGCAGTGGAGCAGCACTGGCAGCTTGGCCCAATTAACCCTGAACCTGGCCTTGATGCGCTGGGGATGATCCGTGCCCTCGAAGCCGATGCCCTCGATATTTTCTGGATTGCCGCCACCAATCCCCTGGTGAGCCTGCCTGATCTACGTCGGGTAGAAGCAGCTCTGGCGCGGTCGCCCTTTACGATTGTCCAAGACGCCTACTTCCCCACCGAAAGCACTGCCTATGCCCATCTGGTACTCCCTGCTGCCCAGTGGGGCGAAAAGACAGGCACCATGACCAATTCGGAGCGCCGCGTTACCCTCTGTCCAGCTTGGCGTAACCCTCCTGGTGAAGCGCGGGCTGATTGGGAAATTTGGGCGGAAGTAGGCCGCCGCCTGGGCTTTGCCAAGGCATTTGACTTTGCCGATAGCGCTGAGGTCTTTGCCGAATATGTGGGTCTAACTGCCGGGCGTCTCTGCGATCAGTCTGGCCTCAGCCATGAGCTCCTGCGCCAGGGGCCTCAGCAATGGCCATATCCGCGCACAGGTTCAGTGGAGACCCGCAACCTCTATACCGATCACCGTTTCCCAACGCCCACAGGTCGTGCCCGCTTTATCCCCAGCCATTCCCGCGGCCTTGCCGAGCCGCCCGACCCTGAATATCCCTACATCCTCACCACAGGACGTCTCTATGGCCATTGGCACACCCAAACCCGCACTGGACATGTCGCCAAAATCCGAGCAATGCACCCCCAACCCTTTCTCGAAATCCATCCCCGCGATGCCAGCAAGGTAGGGCTAACTGAGGGTGACTGGGTGAGGATTGAATCACGGCGCGGCAAGGCTACCCTGCCGGTTAAAATTACCTGCGCCATCAGCCCTGGCACAGTGTTCATGCCCATGCACTGGGGGGCATTGTGGGGCAATGATACAAGCTGTAACGCTCTCACCCACCCGGTTGCCTGCCCCAGCTCAAAGCAACCTGAACTCAAAGCCTGTGCCGTCAAGCTTAGTCGCATCGAGCTGCCACCAAAATGATCTTTAAGTTTGAGCAAGACTTTGCCGACAGCCTTCGCTGCATTCCCATGATCGTGCGCTTAAAGCTCGATCAGTGCGGCATCAAGCTCAAGTTACATCAGTGGCTGCGTTTTAGTTACCAGCAGCGCCAAAGTTTGGTTGACCTGCCAACGGATACCGCTGACAACCGAGCTGCCTACCGCGCCTACCTAATTCACCTTATCGAAAGTGTCTGCCAAGAGCAGGCCGCTGAGGTAATTGTTGATCCAAACCCTGCCTGGGAAGACGCTACCACCATCCCTGACTGCGTTCTTGAGCAGGCGGCAGCCAAGGGGGTCGTGCTGACTCTTGAGCTATGGCAAAAGCTGACCCCGTTGCAGCGCTTTGCCCTCATTAAGCTCAGTCGCCCTGGCCACGAAAACCGCAATTTCCTACCCGCCTTTCAGGAATTTTCCGCACCCCACACCTATGGTCACTGTCCAGGAAGCTGAAGCCATTATTAAAGACCACTGGCTGCCAGCCAAAACCGAGTCGATCCCGATTGCAAGCTGTGTGGGGCGGGTTTTGGCAGAGCCGATCTACGCCGATCGGGACTACCCGCCAATTAACCGGGTCCTGATGGACGGTATCGCCATCAACTATGCCGCTTATGCTGCTGGGCAGCGAAGCTTTGCTGTTGCAGGCATAGCCCCTGCGGGGACAAGCCCTGCCACCCTGCCCGATCCGCAGCAGTGCTTGGAAGTGATGACTGGCTGTGCCCTGCCGCTGGGTAGTGATCTCGTCATTCCCTACGAGCAAATTCGTATCGAGGGAGGAATTGCCACCATCACCCAGGAAGTCGAACGCAACAGGGGTGATTTTGTTCATCCCCAAGGTAGCGATTGTTCTGCAGGAGCGCTGGTTCTCCGCCCCGGCATTACCCTCAAGAGCATCCACGTCGGGATCTTGGCCTCCTTTGGCTACAGCCGCATCCAAGTTGAGAGGACTCCTCGCATCAAAGTTGTGGCAACTGGCAGCGAATTGATTCCCATTGAGCAGACCCCTGCACCCTACCAACTGCGGCGCTCCAACGCTGAGGCCCTCCGAGCGGCTCTTCTTGCCTACGGGTATACCGAGGTTGAGACCGATCACCTTCCGGACGATCCTGCTGCCATTGCCACCCACTACCAAGCCAATACCCCAAACTACGACCTCTTGATTTACTCTGGGGGTGTTTCAAGGGGAAAGTGTGACTACTTGCCGGCCATCTGGCAAAGCTGTGGTGTTACTGCCTACATCCACGGCGTGGCGCAAAAGCCAGGCAAGCCAATGTGGTTTGGCATCGACCATCAGGCCAATACTATAGTTTGGGGCCTCCCAGGCAACCCCATCTCAGCTCTTGTATGTTTGCATCGTTATCTCCTCAACCGTAACACTGACTCTGGGCACCTAAGTGAAGTCATTACCTTCAAACCCAATCTCACTCTTTTTGTGCCCGTTAAGATGAGCGCCAACCGAGTCTTTACACCGATTATGCCTAACAACTCCGGAGACTTCATCGCTCTAACAGACAGCGATGGCTTTGTAGAGTTACCCCCGGCTCAAACTATCCTCAGCCCCGAGCAAAGCATCCAATTCTATCCGTGGTACTAAGATGCAGCTAGTGGATCAATGGAATCGTCGCATTCGCAAGCTAAGGGTTTCTCTAACCGATCAATGCAACCTTCGCTGCCGCTACTGCATGCCTTTGCATCCAGAATTTCTGGACAAAAGTAGCTACTTAACTCCGCAGCAATACAAAGAAATTATTGGCGAGTTGCTGGACTATGGCATTGAAGAAGTTCGCATTACAGGTGGTGAGCCTCTGGTTCGGCAAGACTTTGATGAAGTCATTCAGGAACTTGCCAAGCTGAAGATCCCGTCCCTCAGCCTAACAACCAATGGCCTGCTGCTCCACCGCTACTGGGACGTTCTCAAGGCTGCCAACGTTCTCAACCTTAATGTTAGCCTCGATAGCCTACAGCCCTCCACCCAAGCTGCAATTGCCCGTCGCGACTGCCTGGCGGATATTCTCCGTAATATCCAGGAGGGTATTGCCCGGGGATTTAGCCTCAAAGTCAATACGGTTGTAATGCGGGGGATCAACGATTGCGAGCTATTTGATTTCGTTGAGTTTGCCCGCAAGACAGGCGTGACAGTTCGCTTTCTGGAGCTGATGCGGGTCGGCTATGCCAACTCTCTCTATGAAGAACACTACGTTTCAGCGCAAGAGTGCATTGCCCGTCTGCAAGAACGCTATACTCTAACCCCCCTTCCAGCGGCACCTGATTCGACAGCGTTTTACTTTACAATCGACGAGAATGTTAAAGTTGGATTTATTGCCTCTGAGTCTCAGCCCTTCTGCAGCAGCTGTTCCCGGTGGCGCTTGACAGCCGATGGTCGTCTCTTTGCCTGCCTATTTAGTGAGGAGGGTCTCTCGGTTCGAGACAAAACACCAGGCCAACGTCAGCAAATTTACCAGCAGCTTTTGGGGATGAAACCACTGCGCCGGGTTGAGCAGGTCTCACACCCAATGTACGGCTTAGGGGGCTAGCTCTATGGACAAAGCTGATCGTACATGGGCCCATCTTAATGCTCAAGGCCATCCGCATATGGTAGATATTAGCCACAAATCGGTGTCTTTGCGAACGGCCACAGCACGGGCAAGAGTTCAACTGCCACCTGCTCTCAGATCCTATGTTGTTGGCCAAGATATCCACCTGAAAAAAGGACCGGTATTTCAGACAGCAACCATTGCTGGTACAATGGCTGTTAAAAGAACTGACCAACTGATCCCCTTTTGTCATCAGATCCCTGTTGAAGACTGCACCTTTGATATCACAATTGATGATCACTTGCTTGTAACCATCCACTGCACTGTCAAGACCAGCGCTAAGACAGGGGTTGAAATGGAAGCTCTCTGTGGTGCGGCAACAGCAGCGCTGACAATCTATGACATGTGCAAGTCGGTGTCGCCCCATATCTGCATCCAGGAGACCCGCCTAGTAACTAAGTCCGGCGGCAAAAACGCCCTCCTGGAACGTCCCCTCTATGGCTTGGTGCTCACAGGGGGACGTAGCAAGCGCATGGGTCGCGATAAAGCGCTGCTGAACCCTTTTGGCAAACCCCACGCCGCCTATCTCTATGAACTGCTGCAGCCCTACTGCCAGCAGGTTTACTTGTCAGCGCGTGCCGGTCAGTGGTCGGGCACAGCTCTAGAGCTCTTGCCCACACTACCAGATCTAGTAGAAAGCGTTGGCCCGATCAGTGGCCTATTGACTGCCTTGAATACTCATCCTGAAGCTAACTGGTTGGTTGTTGCCTGTGATCTACTGAACCTTCGGTCAGAAACAATCCAAAAGCTGCTGGATCACTACCAAGCCGAAACAATCGCAACTTGCTATGTTAACCCCGAGCGCGGCTTCCCGGAAGCTCTTTGCGCCATCTATACTCCTCAAGCTGCAGCGGTACTAGAAAGGGCTTACGCGGAAGGGGTGTACTGCCCTGTGGAAATCCTCAGCAGGCAGCCCTGCACCCTAGTTACCCCCAACCATGAGGTCGAGCTCATGAACGTCAATACCGCCGAGGAGTATGCCACTTTCCAATCAGTTTGGGGTAGTTGCAGCCATGGTAACTCAATCTGTCCTAAGTAAGACCGTAACAATTCAATATGTAGCAGTGCTGCGGGAACAGGCTCAGCGGAGCAGCGAAGTGCTGCAAACCAGTGCAGCAAACTACCTAGAGCTCTATCAGCAGCTGCAAGCAAAGTATGGATTTTCGCTAGCAGCGGAGGACGTTAAGGTTGCTGTCAATCATGAGTTCTGTGACTTGACTAGGCCGATAGATGAAGGTGCCTTGGTAGTTTTCATTCCACCAGTTTGTGGGGGCTAAATGCTGCGTTTTCTAATTGTGGATAGCACCATCCAGCCAGCTGAACTCAGTCGTTTGCTCGTCAATAACACAGCGGGTGCCTTAGTAACCTTCGAGGGCTGGGTACGCAACCACAGCCAGGGCAAACCTGTTCTCAGCTTGGAGTACGAAGTCTACGAGATCCTTGCCCAGAAGGAGGGCGAGAAGATCCTCCGAGAAGCCCACGCCAAGTTTGGCCTCTGCGGTGCTGTTGCCTGTCACCGCCAGGGTCATCTTGCAATTGGTGATATTGCGGTTTGGGTTGGTGCTACAGCTGAACATCGCGGCGCCGCTTTTGCTGGAGCACGTTACATCATTGATGCAATCAAGGAGCGCTTGCCCATTTGGAAAAAAGAGTACTACTGGGGTGAGCCGCCGCGTTGGGTTTTATGTCAGAAAGCAAAGCCTTTGTTCCAGCAATTCCATAAGAACGCTATTGCTCGGCAGCCTTGCGGCGATACCCCCTAGCCTCTCTGCTAGTATCAGTGAGGTACCTGACCTGGGGCTGTAGCTCAGCCTGGATAGAGCAAGCGCCTCCTAAGCGCTAGGTCGGCGGTTCAAATCCGCCCAGTCCCGTCAGCCCTGCTGGTTTCCTAGCGGGTTCTTGGAAAAGTCTTCGGCTAGCTGCTGGAGCTGGAGGGGGCCTGGCGAGCTAACTGTCTGAGGAAAGCCAGGGGATGGCCGTTCTGGAGCTGCTGCCTCAGCCGCTCTTGCAGGAGCTCCTCCTGCCAGGGATCCCCTGACTGCAGCCACTCCAGGTAGCTGAGCCCTGCCACCCGCGTCAGATAGGCTCCGCTAGCTGCCTGCAGAGGGATCCCCATGAGCATCCAGGGGCTGGCTTTGAGGGCAGAGCTGAAGGCATGGGTAGCTAGCTCCAGTCCGCCCAGTTGCACAATCATTTGGGCCAAGCGGTGAGCAATTGCCTGAGCCTGCTGCAGGGTAATGCGGCGATCGAAGACTTGGTGCAGCTCTCCAATCATGCGGGCCTGAATGGCCACCCCCGCCAGGACATCCAAGGCAGGGAGGGGGGTTACCGCCAGAGCTGCAGCCGTTGCCCACTGCATCCGCTCCACGATCTGGCGGCCCCGTTGGCGGCGCTCTTCCCGCAGGGCTTGCTGGACAGCCTCGCTCAAGGTTCGGGTTTGCAGCAGGGCGTTGGCTAGGCGCAGATGGGATCCCTTTTGCTGCAGTAGGCGGGCCATCTGCTGGATGAGGGCGGCGGTATCAGGGGGCTGGGGCTCCCAGGTCTCCTGACGGGATCCGTCCGGGAAGCAGTAGCGGACTTTCAAGGGCTCGGGGTCAGCGGCAATGGCCACCACCTGCTCAGGAGGGATGACACCGGCAGTGCGGCGGCGCAGGTGGGTTAGGACGGTCTCCACATCTTCCGGCAGCATTTGATCCGTCTTGTTGAGGGCCAGGATAGTGGCTTTTCCCAACCGAGCCAACTCCAGCAGCTCCGCGTATTCCGAAGCCAGCAGATCCCCGGCCACCACCACAATCAACAGATCCGCTTTCTGGGCGAGGGCGCGGGCCTCTGCTTCGCCGGCACCGCCGATGGTCAATAGCCCAGGGGTATCGGTGAGGTAAATGGGGCTGTTCCAACCTTCCAGTTGATAGGTGTGAATGGAGCCCTGCTGGGTGGTGCCCAGAGTGGGGGCAGTTTCCCCAACCGGCCGCCCCAGCAGAGCGTTGATGAGAGAGGTTTTGCCAGCAGAAGCCGTGCCAAACACCACTAGGTGCAATGCCTCCTCAGCCAGCCGCCGATCGATCTCCTGTTTCTTGGCTTGCAGGGCACGGCGGCTGATGTCGTTTTGCAACTTCTGGATAAGGGAATCGACATCCTGCAGATCTGCCTGCACCTGAGCCCGCGTCAACTTAACCCGCCGCCGCGGCTTGGCCCCTGGGGTGGGCTCCCTTTGTCCTCGGCAAACCTGCTGCCACCAGTGGCGCACCACCAGCCCCGTAGTCACCGTTCCTCCCAGAATGCCGGCCACGGTCAGGTCGGCCAGCGGTTCCGAGTAGGAGGCGATAGAGCTGTGGATGCCGCCAACCCACTGCAGGTACTGGCTCAAGGCCACTAGTCCTAGCCCTGTCAATAGCCACAGCCAAGTGGAGCGCGACAACACTATGCCAACTCCCCGTCTGCCCAAATGTTTCCCTATCTCCCCCCAGCCGCTTCTTGAGCAGGGGGCGTGCTGTAGCTGAGCATACAGTCAATCGCTCTCAGCTAATTCAGGCCAGGGATCCCTGCCAAGACGCTCAAGACCCCTGGTGGCTCCGACGGCGCTGGCAAGAACTTACCCCCGCGGTAATCCAATAGCTGCGTCAGCAACAAATAGCCCACCCCCAAAGCAATGGCCAGAACTCCCGTAATAATGGCTACCCACTTGGGCCGTTCCACGCCGGGCCTCCTCAATCAACCGCTAGACTTATCTTATTGCCCCAAAGCTCTGGCGATGACGTAGATGAGGCCGTTGACGGCTCGAATGTAGGACGGGGCTTTATGCCCAGTTTTTCGGCAAAGTTCGGTATTCTGAAGGGGGTTGCTGCAAGGGGAAAAGGGGATGAACCGGATCCCGTCTTGGTGGCGGCAACTGCGCCGTTGGCTGCCCTGGGCCGCCCTGCTGTTGATCCTGGTAGCAGCTGGCTACGGGGTAGGCCCTCGGCCCTCTCCCCAAGAGCCAGAGCTGCCCACCCTGGCCCCTCTGCCGCAGCACCCCCGCATCCGGGTGGCGTTTAACCAAAGCCGCGAGAGCACCTATCGGGATCCCTATCGCCAGATCCACCGCTACGGCTACAACCTGGAGGAGTTGATTATCTCCCAGATTCGTTCTGCTCGGCGGTCGGTGGATGTGGCGGTACAGGAGCTAAACTTGCCCCTCATCGCCCAGGCCCTTGCAGAGCGGCGGCAGGCCGGGATCCCAGTGCGCGTGATTACCGAAAACACCTACGTGCGGGCCTGGCACCGGCTGACCCCTGCCGAAGTGCAGGCGCTGGACGAGCGCAGCCGTCAAAAGTTCGAAGAGTATCGCCGCCTGGTGGACGTAAACCAGGACGGGCGGTTTTCCCCCGAGGAGGTTGCTAGCCGGGACGTGTACGCCTTGCTGGATAGAGGCCAGGTGCCCTGGCTGGACGACACCGCCGACGGCTCCAAGGGCAGCGGCCTGATGCATCACAAGTTCGTGGTTATCGACGGGCAGCGCGTGCTGACTGGCTCAGCCAATTTCACCCTCTCCGATATCCATGGGGATTTCGATGCTCCTGGCAGCGTGGGCAATGCCAACCACCTGCTGCTACTGGATAGCCCCGAGCTGGCCCGCATCTATACGGAGGAGTTCAACCTCATGTGGGGGGACGGGCCGGGAGGGCTGCCCGATAGCCGCTTTGGCGTGCAAAAGCGCAAGCGACCCCTGCAGACGGTGTTGATTGACGATGCCGTCGTGGAGGTGCATTTTTCCCCCGCCAGCCGTTCCCTGCCCTATGAAGCTACTTCTAATGGCATTATTGCGGCCACCCTGGCCCAAGCGCAGAAGCGGGTGGATCTGGCTCTGTTTGTCTTTACCGACTCCGGCATTGCCAACCAGCTCCGGCAACTGCACCAGGAGCGCAAGGTGGAGATCCGCGGCCTGTTTGATCCCGGCTTTGCCTTCCGCGACTACAGCCGCACCCTGGAGATGTGGGGGTTGGCGCTCCCGGACGAAAACTGCCGCCTGGATCCGGCCCGCCTGCCCTGGCAGCAGCCCCCCCAAGCCATAGGCATACCCAACCTCGCCCCCGGCGACAAGCTACACCACAAGTTCGCTATTCTCGATCCCGGCACCCCCCAGGCCACGGTGATCACCGGCTCCCACAACTGGTCAGTCTCGGCCAACCACCTCAACGACGAAAACCTCTTGATTATCCGCAATAGGCAGGTGGTGGATCACTTTGTGCGAGAGTTCGAGCGGCTCCTGGCCGAGGCCCGCTTTGGCCCCAGCCGTCGCTTGCGGGAGGAAGTAGAGGAAGCAGCCCGCCGCTGCCCCAACCCCCTTCCGCTTGCCCCTACTTCCCCCACAGTAGAGCCGGAGCTGCTAGAGGCCACCTCGAGGTCCTCCCCTTCGCTAGCTACCCCCAGTCCCCCTCGCGTTAACTTGAACACAGCCACGGCAGCCGAACTGGAGCAGTTGCCTGGCATCGGCCCAGACCTGGCGCAACGGATTATCGAGGCCCGCCCCTTTTCTTCTTTGGAGGATCTGCAGCGCGTTAAGGGCATCGGCCCAGCCAAGATGGAGCAACTGCGGGGTCGAGTAACTTGGTAGGGATCCCCCCTTTGGCAAGCAGAAACGCCGCCTATGGCCCAGTGGTCCCTCCATCCCTGCTCCCAGTCCAGCGCCAGGGTTCTCCTCATTCCCACTGCCTTTGGCCCGGATACCCAAGCTCCGTTGACCATCCTCAATGCAGGTGCAGAACTGTGTGCTTTTGAGCCGCGCTTGGGGATCGATGTGGATCAGCTGGCGGTGGCGCAGTTGCCGGGGCTGATGGATGAGCCACCCTATGGCCTGTGTGAGGCAGCAGTGACCCAGGCCTGGCGACGACAACAGTGGCCGGTCTTGTTGCCTTCGGTTCTAGCAGCCAGTTGGGGGGCCATTCGTGCCCTTTGGAAGCACTACTTGAGTCTCAGTGTGGTGCATTGCAGCGCTCATGCCAACTTCATGCCCCCCATAGAGATGACCCAGCCAGATCAAGATATGAGCTACGGCAACGGCGCTTGGGTAGAGCTGCTCTACCAGCACGGCCTGCCGGTAGTGCACGTGGGGCTGCGCAGCAGCAGTGCCCGCGCCTACGCTTGGCTAAGAGACCACCACAGCCCCATTTTCTGGGCTCAAGAGGCCTGGGATCCGCAGCAGGTCGTCGAGGCTTTGCCGGAGCAGCCAGTGTTTTTGGTGGTGGACTGTAGCGTGCTGGATCCCTCGCTAGCACCAGCAGTGCACCACCCAGAGCCAGGGGGGCTGAGCTGGTTTCGGTTGTTACAAACTTGTGAGGCCATCTTCGCTGCTCGTCCTGTGGTCGGCGTTTCCCTGGGAGGGGTGGCGGTAAGCTCGGCAACGCGACCAACTGCCCGCATTGCAGCTCGTCTTCTCAATTGGCTGCTGGCCTGTTACGGCCTCTACTCCCTGAAGCTGGATCCCAACCCCGCTAGTCTCGAGCGGCTGGAAAATGAGTCTGGCATATGAAGTCTTTCGCAGGTGTTCTTCCGGAGTTGGGGTCTACCAGCAGCACCTTTTGGCCCAGCTTCACCGTTGGTTGGCCAAGGGCGGACGCTGGAGATAGCTTCACCCCCGAGAGCATGGCTGCTTAAGAGGCCGATGCGGCTGACGGCTCTGCCTTGGATTCTGCCGGAAGCGGGAAACTGGGCAAGAACGAGGCCCGCGTCAAGGGTTGGTCAAGAATCAGCCCTTCTCCCCCTAGCACTTCGAGGGCCTGTCCCTCCACTGAGATCCAAACCCGTGCATTAGGGTTTTGGCTAGTAACCGTGTAGAGTACCTGGGCAATCCGACCCATCATTGCGGTGGATCCCCCCCCTTGCGTAAATTCGGGGGAGAAGTTCAAAAAAATATCGTCGCCTTCCACCCGTACATCCAGCACCCGCGTCTGGGGAGGAATAGCGGTGGTGAGGCGGGGATCCTTGGGTCCAGCGATCAACTCCTCCAGAGCCCTACGAATGGCCTCTTGGGCGTCGAAGGCGCGAAGGGAGCGCTCCTGCTGCACGTAGTGGATAGAGTTGTCAACCGTGGTCAGCCAATACAGGGAAAAAGTTTGCCGCGGCCCCCTGCTGTACCACCAGGCTCCTCCCACAAGCCCCAATCCCACCAAGAAGCCAAGCACTCCCACCTGCAAGGCCTGGCCACGCGGTCGGCGGGGGCGTTGCTCTCCCTCCTTGAGGAAGCCGAGTTGGGCAGGACGCCCTTCGTAGTGGCTCATTGCTGCCAATCTCTTTGCTTTACTAGCTCTAGGGTAGCGGAGAAAAGCTCCCTCTGCCGGGAGACAAGCCTAAGAGAAGCTCAATTGACGTTCTCCGCAGGCCTAGAGGGGGATCCTTTCTCAGCTTGCTCTCTCAAGAGCAAGGGGCAACTGCCGTCAGCTCGAGCCGGGGGAGATTCCTCTAGGGGGTAGTAGCCGGTTGTGGAAGCAGGAAGAAAGAAAAGTCCGCTCCAGAAGAGTGGCACGCCAGGGCCTACGCCGCCTTGGTCAACCTCAACCAACGCACAAGCCGCCGCAGCTCTACTAGCAGCACACCAGCTACACCGGTCAGGATCCAGCCCAGCCACTCGGCTGCCGTGCCCAGGTAGCGCACTTCCACGCGATGCTCTCCCGGGGGAATCCGTACCTGCAACAGCCCCCACCCGTCGTGTTCGGCAGCCTTAAACTGTCCATCAATTTGAACTCGCCAAGCGGGATAGTAAAACGTGCGCAAGACTACGGGCTGCTCTTGAGTCGTGGGATTGATGGCGCGAAAGCGGCGATAGCCATAGCGCCACTCTTCCACCTGTAGCTGCGCGGCCGGATCCTCCAGCTCGCCTTGCCACTGGAGCAGCGGATCCACCTGCAGGGGCGGCATGGGCAGCGTGGCCTGGCGGGGCCGGTATTCCTGCGCATCCACCAGCGCCAGCCCATCGGGAAAGCGCCAGTGCAGGTGCAAGAAAGCAATGCCGGGCCTCTCTTGGGGCTCCTTGGGAAACTGCTTAGCTGTAGCCAGCTCTTGAAAAGTTTGAACAAGCTGTGGATCAAAGCTGGCCTTGGACAAGAGTTGAAAGCCCTGCCAAGTTTGCACCCCCATAGCTAGTCCGATCCCCACCAGCAAGAGAAGCCGCAGGCGCCTTTGCCCCCATCCCCAACCCGCTAGAGACCCCAAAAGCCAGGGCACGGTTACCGCCGTCACTGCCATCCAGCGCCAGGAAAACTGAATGCGCCGCAGGGGCAAAAACCACTCGTAGAGCCAAGCCAGCAGATCCGTCGTCATCAGCAGCGCCACTAGGCTAGCCCCAAAGCTGTAGAGCAAGGTAGCTCTGGCAAGGGATCCAGCCGCATCAAAACTCCTCCCCGGCCGGCGGACCAGCCATTCTAGAAAAACTAAGATCCCAACGCCCACCACAACCGCTGCCATCCAGACCCAGTACCCCACCAGGTTGCTCTCAAACCAGTGCTCTGTCCAGCGCGGCTGAAGCTGAGTTAGCCCGCTCAGCATTAAGCGATGCTGGGGCATGTATTCCTCGGCAAAGTTGACAAAATCCACCTGGACATGGCGCTGATCCCAGAAAGCCGGCAGCAAATAAAAAGCCGCCCACCCCAGTCCCAGACCAAATCCCAGGTAGCAGCGTCCCACTCTGGGCCAGAAGGGATCCCTTCCCCCCACCACCCACGGTAGGGGCAGCCAAACCAGAGTAAAAATCAGCAAAGTGGGCAAATGGGACAGGGCCAGTAGGCCATAGCTAACGGCCAACGCTCCAATTGGCCAAAGGGACTGAGGCCGGCAAATCACCTGTAGCGAGGCCCAGAAAACCCAGGGGGAGACGGCAATGGCCCACACTTCTCCAATTGCACCCCGTTGGTAGATATCTACCAACCAATAGGGGCCGGCCATGCTCAGCAGGGCCAAGACCAGCGCCAAAGCCCAAGGAAGCACCTGCCGCAGCAGAACGTATAGCCCCAGCCCAAAGACCGCCATCGCCAGACCCATGCTGGCCACCAAAGAGCCGGGCAGGTCCAGCCCCAGGGCGCGAAAGGGCAGGGTGGCTACCATACACAAAGGCGGGTAGAAGGCAAAGGTGGGATTGCCGTAGCCGAAGTTGGAGTACTCCAGCCAGCGGGGGTAAAACTGCCCGCCGAAAAACTGGCGCTGATACTGAAAGGCCCAACTGAGGTTGAAGTGGGTGGAGTGAGTCATGGGATAGCCTTGCTGCAGCATTGGCCAGAGCAGGGCCAACACTCCGGCCAGCAGCGCAAGCCCGACCAACAGCCCCGGTTGGCGCAACGCTTTCACCATTTCCAAGAGCCCGCCTTTCGCGCACCGGGCAGATGTTTTCGATAGCTCCAGGCCGCAGGTCAACTTCCAGCTTCTGTAGCAGGCGTTAGCCAGACAGACAGCCTTGGGCCCACCTCCCTCTTTGCCGGGAACTAATAGCGAATCCAAGCATAGGCAGCCTCAGAGAGCACCGGCACCTCGGCGTAGCGGCCACGCAGGTTCTGGGACCAAGCGTAGAGAGTAACAGCCATCACTCCCAGAAGGGCAGTGTTGGCCAAAATGCTGCCCACTGCCCCTAGCGCTAGGCTGCCAAGGAGCCTACCCAACACCTGCAGCAGCACTTGCACCAAGAACAGGGCAATGTTGAGCAGCAGCGCCTGCATGGTATTGAAGCGAACAAAGTGGGCGATGCGGCCGTTGCGGATGACGAAAAAGAGGAGGGCAAAGAACAGCCCCATCCCCAGCCAGCCTGTGACCAGAGGCAACAAATGCAGTAGCGGTAGAAAGATAGGGATCAGTCCTGGCAGGGATTGAAACAGCCCCGAGGGGACAAAGCCCAAGGGCAAAGCCGATACCAAAGGCAGAAGGTAAGGAAGGGATCCCCACAGCCGTTCGCGCCAGCGGGCCGGAGGCCTTTCGCTGGGAGTGATGTTGCTGCGCCAGGTCATGTCCTCGAGTCCCTCAGCTCACTGCAGTGGTCGCTAGAGTCTGCTTGTTTGGGCAATGCCGCTCCCTTGCCAGAGGAAAAGGGCAGACAAGCCTTGGGCCCATTGTAGTCGTTCGCGCAGCGGGACGGAGTCCTTTGGGTTTGGGGGGCTCCACGGGCTGGCTCGAAAGCCAGCTTCCCTTTTTTTGCGGCAAGACGTTCAGGGCGAGCATTCCAGCCGTTCGCGCAGCGGGACGGAGTCCTTTCTGGACTGGTATAATCGACGCCAACTCTTGGCTGTGCAGAGATCTATGAAAATCTCATCCTCTCCCCCTACTCGCCTCGTCGCCGCCTTGCTCTGGAAGGCCTGGTCTGGGCTCATCGGCTTTCTCAACGACCGTCTGTTGCCGGAGCGCTTCCACGTTCGGCCTGAGGCTTTGCCGGAGTGGCTGGCACAACTCTGGGGTCGCTATCTGCGTTACCGACAAGCCTCTCGTCCAGGGAAGATCCAGTTTCGCGGCCTGACGGTGGATCCCAGCCAAGGGGAATCCTCAGCTTCACTGGTCGGGTCTAGCTTGCTCCGCTACCGTGGCTGCCCTCTGGAGAGGGTTGCCCACCCCCTCCCCTCTCAACCCTTTCCCGTTCGCGTCAGCGGGACGGAGTCCTTAACCCCTTTTGTGCCCCCCTACTGGAGGCTGCTCAATACGCTGCGCTTGAAGTTGAGCCTGGCCGATGTCGATAGCTATTCGGTCACGCCGGCCCTACAGCGGGTTTACCGCGGCCAAGAGTTCTAACGCCAGCCCAAGAGCAGCGGAGTAGAGGGCGGGGATACGCTTCGACCCACGGAAAGCTGAGAATTCCTTTCTCGCTAGGGGCTAAGACCTTCTACAGTGGATAAGGAAGGTCATTGAGCTTGTTATGTCCAAATGCGGCGTGCTCCTGCTGAACTTGGGGGGGCCAGAAACGCAGGCTGATGTGCAGCCCTTTCTCTACAACCTCTTTGCCGATCCGGAGCTCATCCGGCTGCCCTTTCCCTTTTTGCAGGGGGCATTTGCCTGGGCCATCTCCATCCTGCGAGCGCCCAAATCCCGGCGCAACTACGCTGCCATCGGGGGGGGATCTCCTTTGCGGCGCATCACCGCTGAACAGGCCCGAAAGCTGCAGGCCCAACTGGTGGCGGCGGGCTACGACGTGCCAGTGTATGTCGCCATGCGCTACTGGCACCCGCTCATTGAGTCTGTGGTGCAGCAGATCAAGTCGGACGGGATCACCCGCCTGGTGGTGCTGCCGCTGTACCCGCAGTACTCCATCAGCACAACTGGCTCCAGCTTCAAGCTCCTGGATCGCCTCTGGGCCGAAGACCCAGAGCTGGCCCGCATCGAGCGCCGCCAGATCTGTTCCTGGTACGATCAGCCCCAGTATGTCCAGGCCATGGCTAGGGCCATCCGGGAGCAGTTGGACGCCTTCGAGGATCCCCTAGAAGTGCATGTGCTCTTTAGCGCTCACGGCATTCCCGAAAGCTACGTCACCCAGGCCGGGGATCCCTACCAGCAAGAGATGGAGGCCTGCGTCGAGCTCATCTGGCGCCAGGTGGGACGCCCAAATGGCTACACGCTCTCCTACCAGAGCCGGGTGGGCTCGCTGCGCTGGCTGCAGCCCTACACCGAGAGAGTAATCCCAGAGCTAGGCGCGCGGGGAGTAAAGCAACTGCTGGTGGTGCCGATTAGCTTTGTCTCAGAGCACATCGAGACCCTGCAAGAGATCGACATCGAGTATCGAGAGCTGGCCCACCGGGCTGGGATCCGCGATTTTCGCCGTGTGCCCGCCTTGAACGCCGACCCGCTATTTATTGCTGGCCTGGCAGCTCTGGTGCAGCCCCATCTGGTTCCCTCAGCACCTGCTTTTGTGCCGGCTGCGGTGGGCAGCTCGCTGCTGGAGCGTTAGGCAAAAGGACTCTAGGCGGGGGGCAGGCCACAGTTAGCACCTGTTTTTGCCCAGCGGTTAGGTGCAGGCACGGCCTGGCCAAGTACTTGTGCTCTGGGGATCCTAGCCTTTAAATCAAAGTTTCCCCCTGTGCAAAATCGATGAGCGAAGCCCTGCTGACCGAGTGGCTGCTGGCCTATTTCCACCAACGGCTGCCCTTTCCCAAAGAGTGGCTGCCCCAGGGGAGCTACTGGGTGGGGGGATCCCTGCGGGATGCCTACCTGGCTTGGCTGCGAGGCCAGTCTGGAGACTCCCAGGGGCCAGTGGATTTGGATTTAATGTGTCCGGCGGATCCGGTGGGGTGGGCAGCAGGGGTGGCGCGGCGGCTGAAAGCCGGCTTTGTGGTGCTAGATGCGGAGCGACAGATTGCCCGTATCGTGCTGGGCCAAGGAGGGGCTTCCCCTCCCACAGCGGCGACGGTGGACGTAGCCCTGCAGGCGGGCCCCACCCCGGCGGCGGATCTGTGGCAACGGGACTTCACCTGCAATGCCCTGGCCCTGGAGCTGCGGGAGGGGCAACTGTTGGATCCCACAGGGGGGCGGGCGGACATTCAGCAGGGGTGTCTGCGCATGGTTCACCCCGACAACCTCAGCGCCGATCCGGTGCGGCTGTTGCGGGCCTATCGCCAAGCAGCCCAACTGGGGTTTGCGCTGGATCCGGCCACGGCAGAGGCGATTCGCCAGCGGGCTCCCCTCTTGGCCAATGTGGCAGCAGAACGGGTGCGGGCCGAGGTGGTGACCCTGTTGGAGACGGGGATCCCGGGCCTGGCCCACCTGCAGGCAGCCGTGGCGGCAGGTCTGCTGGCGGCTTGGCTGCCCCGCCTAGCCCCCCAGAGCCCTGGCTTTGCCCAGGCCCAAGCCGTCTGGCAATGGGCCGAGATCTGGCAACCCCAGTACCCCCGCACTCTGGCGGAGCTGGCTCAGCCTTTGGCGGATCGGCGCAGCAGCCTGTTGGCGACGGTGTTGGCAGCCCTGCTCTGGGATCCGGCAGGCACCCCTGCCGAGACGGTGGAAACCGAACTGGAACGGCTGCGCTTTAGCCGGGCCGAGATGCGGGCCGTCCAAAGGCTGCACCAGCTTCTGCCCCACTTCCAGAGGCTTTTGGCCAGCTCTCCCACCCCTCCCCAGCAGTGGCGGCTCTACCAGCAGGCGGGATCCCTCTTTGGCGGCCTAGCCCTGCTGGCTGCAGCCACCGGCAGCTCGGCAGAGACGATCCAGCTTTGGCTTAGCCGCTACGAAGATCCCCAGGATCCCCTGGCCCATCTGGTGCCCCTGCTGGATGGCCGCGACCTACTGCACACCTTAGGTGGCCAACCTGGCCCCTGGGTAGGCCGGCTGTTGCAAGAGCTCCAGGAGGCCCAAGCTTGGGGCCAGATCCAAACCCGCGCCGAGGCCCTTTCCTTTGCCCGCCGCTGGCGCGAGAGAAGCTCCCAAACCTAGCCAAAGCGATAGCCAAAGCCGCGCACCGTTACCAAATACTCGGGGTTACTGGGATCCACCTCCAGCTTTTCTCGCAGCCAGCGGATGTGGACATCCACGGTTTTGCTGTCGCCCATGTAGTCGGATCCCCAGACCCGCTCCAGAAGCTGTTCCCGCGTCCAGACGCGGCGGGGATGGGACATGAACAGCTCCAACAGGCGGAACTCTTTAGGCGAGAAACTGACCTCCACCCCCCGCACCAACACGCGGCACTCCTGGGTAAACAGGCAAATATCCCCGTAGCGGAGCACTGTGGCCTCGCTGGTGTAAGCCTGCTGCCGACGGCGCAACACAGAGCGACAGCGGGCAATCAGCTCCCGCATGCCAAAGGGTTTAGTTAGGTAGTCGTCGGCCCCCAGCTCCAGGCCCACCACCCGGTCAGTCTCGCTGCTTTTGGCCGTCAGCATCAAAATAGGAAGGGTGTTACCCTCCCTACGCAACAGCCGGCACAGATCCAAGCCATTCAAACTGGGCAGCATCAGATCGAGGATCATCAAGTCCAGCCGCTCGGCTGTATGCACCAGCTCTAGTGCCTCCCGGCCGTCGGCAGCTTGCAAGACTCTGTACCCCTGTTCTTCCAGAGCAAGGGCAACGGTTTCCCGGATCGCATCCTCATCCTCCACCACCAGCAGAGTCTCCTGAAGGGGGGAAGCTTCCTTAGCTTGGGGAAGTTGACTGGTCATGGAAAGCAAACTCCGCCTTGCGCTCCCAGGGAAAAAGCAGCCGCCCGCTAGGATATCAAACTTCAGGGTTGGCCAACAGAGAGGAGAAAAGGTGTCAAATCGCGATTCGAGGTTCCAAGACGTCAGGTTGAACCCCGAAGGTTCCAACATCGGTTGGTTCAGGATGATTTAAGATTGGGGTGGAGCCGAAGCCACTGGCGCGGCCGGGCATGCTTGCTTCTCTTTCTGCACTCTGGACTACTGGCGGAGCAATTTTACGGTTGCTGCGCTGGCACAAGCCGGCAGGACGCTTGATTTTGATGATCCCTGCTCTGTGGGGAGCTTTCCTAGCCGGACGCGGAGCGCCGCCTTGGCCATTGGTCGGGATTCTCGTTCTAGGCAGTTTGGCCGCTAGCGGGGCAGGCTGTGTAATCAACGACCTCTGGGATCGGGACTTGGATCCGTTGGTGGAGCGCACCCGCACCCGCCCCCTAGCCAGCCGCGAATTGAGTGTTGGCGTCGGCATCGCAATGGCGTTGCTCTGCTTGGCCTGTGCGGGAGGGCTGGCGCTGTTGCTCAACCCCGTTAGCTTTGCCCTCTGTGTGGCAGCGGTGCCGGTGATTTTGCTCTACCCAGGGGCCAAGCGGGTTTTTCCAGTGCCCCAACTGATCCTGGCGTTGGCCTGGGGATTTGCCGTGCTCATCAGTTGGACAGCGGTGAGAGGTCAGGATCCCCAACTACCCCTGTGGGAGGAGGGGCTGGGCTGGCTGTGGCTGGCCACGGTACTCTGGACTCTAGGGTTTGATACGGTTTATGCTCTCTCGGATCGCGAGGACGACGAGCGAGCTGGGATCCACTCCAGCGCCCGTTTCTTTGGCCGGCAAACCCCAAGGGCGGTGGGGCTCTTTTTCCTAGGCACCACCATTGCCCTCTTGGGGGTGGGGCTTAGCCTGCAGTTGCACGCGATCTATTTCCTCAGCCTGGCAGTTGCCGCCGGCCTCTGGGCTCGGCAAACCTGGCAGCTTCACCGGGTCCATTCCTCCCCCGGCCTCTACCCAGCTATCTTTGGCGAGAACGTGGTGCAAGGCTTTATCCTGCTGGCGGGGATGATTGCCGGCTGCCGGCTAGCCTAGTTGGGATAGATGCGCAGGCGGCGGTTGGGCTCTTCGCCAAAGCTCTGAGCGCGCAAGTGATAGGACTCAACCAGCTGATGCTGCAGCTTGCGGATGTGGGCAGAGCGGGGTAGGAGCTCCACCGGCTGCGACTTGGGGATGACGATTTGCTCCACCGCCAGGCGAGCTTCTTCCAGAGCTTCTGCTTCTTCTGCTGTGCTAGCCTGAATAAACAGCTCCAGGTCTGACTGGGCCCCCTCCTCACTTTCAATGTTGAGGATGCGGCGCAGGGCGCCGGCCAGAGCAATCAGGGTATTGGCCTTGACGGTATGAATGGGGATCTGGCGGGAGTGGGCCAGTTGCTGAATCTTGGAGCGGCTGCGCACCTGGGATCGCAAAGCCAAGACAATATCGGCCTCATCCAGGTCTTTGGTAACCTGCGCCGGCAGCTGCAGGGTCCGGATGACCTGCTCTAGGTGGAAACGGCTAACCCCATAGGGGTAGATCCTCAAGGGCCCCTCTGGGTCTTGCGGGAGCTCCGCTTCCTCCTCAGATTTGGACTCTGACTGGGAGTTAGCTAGCGGCTCCGCCGAGGAGTCTTCCTCCTTCGCTAAGGGCGAGCTAGGCTGCTGCAGACGGGTTGCAACCGGTTCCAAAGGTAAAGGCTCCAGGCGGCCGGAGGATCCCCAAGTGCCCCCCCCAGCAAACAGGGCAGTGTCGGCAGGGGGCCACTGGGGTCGCAAGAGGCTTGAGCGTCCGTTCATGCCAGTGGTACTGCGCACAATCACCACTTGGCCGCGTTCGTCCAGGCTGCGTATTTGGATTGACGCCTCGCGGTTACGTAGGAGGCAATCCACTGTGGCTGCCACATCTTCGTGGATGACCCAGCGATGCCGCTCTAGCATCTCCACCGCAATCTCAAAAGTCGGGGGAGCCTTGCGCTCCAGGACACTCTTCTGACAGCCCCGCCGCCGTGCCTCCTCGTCCCCCAGCGTGACGGATTGGATCCCGCCTATTAGATCCGAGAGGGTGGGGTTTTTAATCAGGTTTTCGATGCGGTTGCCATGGGCAGTGGCCACCAGTTGCACCCCTCGCTCGGCAATGGTGCGGGAGGCTAAAGCTTCCAACTCTGTGCCAATCTCGTCGATGATCACCACTTCCGGCATGTGGTTTTCCACCGCCTCGATCATCACCTTGTGCTGCAACTCTGGGCTGGCCACCTGCATGCGTCTAGCCCGACCGATCCCTGGGTGGGGCACGTCGCCATCCCCGGCAATCTCGTTAGAGGTGTCGATGATGATGACCCGCTTGTGCAGCTCGTCTGCCAAAACGCGGGCAATTTCCCGCAGGGCAGTGGTTTTGCCTACTCCTGGCCGGCCTAGCAACAGCATTGAGCGGCCCTGCTCCACCAGATCCCGGATCATGTTGATGACACCGACCACGCAACGGCCCACCCGACAGGTAAGGCCAATGATCGTGCCCTGGCGGTTGCGGATGGCGCTAATCCGGTGCAGTGTTGAGGCAATGCCAGCCCGGTTGTCGCTGCTAAACTCCCCCACTTGGCTGATGACCAAATCCAGGTCGGCGCGGCTAACTACTTCCTCGGAGAGGTACTCCGCAAAGCCGGGGAAACGGGCTTCCGGGCGGCGGCCCAGATCCAGCACCACCTCCACCAGCTGATTTAAGTGAGGATGCTGCTGCAGCCGCTCCCGGATGGCTGCGGGCAGAACGTCCAGGAGCTTGTTTAAGTCGTCGTTGTAGAGGACTTGTCCGGGAAAGGAGGTGGGTTCCCTGTTCAAGGGCTGGGCTGGGAAACTCATGGTCAAGCGACGCTGTCAAGCACTGGAAAAACAGCTCGGTCGGAGGGCAACTGGCCGCTGCTTTACCTGCTGCACCAACTGCTTGGCTAACAGGATCGCTGTGGTCAGGCCAGATCCTTCCTCTAGATGGGCAGCCACCAACTGGCGGGCATAACTGCCAAAGGCGATCCCCGCCACTGGCCAGCAGGGATCCAACAGCGACACTGTTTGCGCATTGGTTCCACCTGCCAATTGCACATAGCCAGGTAGGCCCATGTCCAGCACCTTGCGGGCCAGCTTTAGGGTGGCCTTGCTGGTGCCAGCCCCAATATCTCCGCTCATGGGCCGGCCGTCCACCTGCCAGATCAACACCTCCGGCACAGGATCCATCAGGGTTAGCAAATCCCGCAAATAGGCCTCAAGGCCCGGACCATCGTTAAAGCTAATCGAGACGGCCTGCAGCCGTCCCAGCCATGGCTTCAGGGCTCTCCACACTTGCTCAAACTGCTTCTGCCGGCCGATACAGGTGTGGATTTCTACTGCCTGAACGCCCAGCTCCACTAGAGACGGCAAGACCTCCGCTACTGCCACCTGATAGCCAGAGGTAACAATGCGCCGGTAGGGACAGACGGGCTCGCAGCGGCCACAGCCGTAGCACAGCTCCGCCTGGATGTAAACCCGGGCAGAGGGGCCTAGAGGCACCAAGGCATGGGGCGGACAGACCGCCACACAAGGCTGTGGACACTCGGCAGGGCAGGTGGGCTCTGTCAGGGCTGCCTTGCGGAAATGGACATCCTCGCCGTCGTTAAGGCTAACCATCAGCCAAGGGGATCCCGCTTGCGGGTCTTCTGCTTGGGCTCGCTGGATCCCTTGTTGGGCAGCTCGGACAATAGCCGGCTCAGCGGCAACGTCGATGCAATCGGCCCCAGCTAGGGTGTAGAGAAAGGCTAACTCCCGAATTGAGGGCAAGTGGTGGAAACTTGCGCCACAGATGAGCTTGAACCAAGTGCCCTGGTGCAGCGAGGCTTTCGGCAAGGTCACAGGTACAACTAGCCACCAGCAAGGCCGCCTACTTGAGATGGTAGCAAAGAATCTAAGCCAATCCTCAGGCGCTCTGCAGGGCGCTCTCTAAAGGTTGCCAGCGAATTGACCGCTCTCGAGCCAGCTCCACCACAAATTTCACGCCCTTGTCTTCTTGGCTTAACTTCACCAAGTAGGAGAGTTCTTGCCGGCTGAGGACATGCCCTTCGTAAAACCAAAAGACCAATCCCTTGGCCTTGGGGGGCAAAGTGGCCCGGTACTGCTCAATTAGCGAAGGGTAGAAGTAGGTGCGCCGCTGCGACTTGCCTAGGGTGGCAGGCCGCACCCCATGGCTGCGCGTCAGATAGCTGGCCAGATCCCCAATTCCCTTGCTAGAGAGGGTAACCACCTCATAGCCGGCCCCGCGCAGCCGCCGCAGGTAGTGTCCTTCGGATCCCCCTTCCGGCGTGACAAACATGGCCAAAGCCCCAGCCTGCTCGAGCTGTTGCACAAACTTGGCACCTGAGCCGACTAGCAACATAAGAAGCTCCGTCTTTGCCTGCGCCCATTGTAGCGGGAGTATGCCCCTAGCCGAGGATAGAAGTTTCCGATAGAACTCCTAGAAACTCCCCGGTTCTCCCCGACGTGCCGAAGAGCGGAGGCAGAGCAGGAAGAAGCGTTAGAATTGAGGACGACAGGAGAGCAACCACCAATGGCTCAACCAAGCTACCCCGTAACCAAAAGCGACGCCGAGTGGCGGCAGCTGCTTACTGAAGAACAGTACTACGTGCTGCGTCAAGAAGGGACTGAACCCCCCTTCCGCAATGCCTACTACAACAACAAGGCCCCAGGGATCTATGTCTGCGCGGGCTGTGGGCAGGCGCTGTTCTCTTCAGAAGCCAAATACGACAGCGGCACCGGCTGGCCCAGCTTTTGGCAGCCAATTGCTCCAGGGGTGATTGGCACCAAGACCGACTGGAAGCTGCTTGTGCCCCGCACCGAGGTGCACTGCTCCAACTGTGGCGGTCACCTGGGGCATGTGTTTCCGGATGGCCCCCCGCCAACAGGCTTGCGCTACTGCATCAACTCGGCAGCTTTGAAGTTTATTCCAGCCAACGCCTAGGCCTTTAAGCCGCCTGCCGGCTGAGCATGTCGGACTACACTTTCCTGGATGCTACCTCGATCCTGCTGCGGGAGGGTCTGGAAGCCCTTCTGGTGCTGTTAGCTCTGGTGGCGCTTCTTGGGAAGAGCGGGCAGTCGGCCCAGCAGCGCTGGGTGTGGCTAGGAGGAGCGGCGGGTCTATTGGCAGCGGTGCTGCTTGGTCTCTTGGTCAAGCTGTTTTTCCAGCAGCTACTTACCCATAGCCGCCAGGAGGTGCTGGAGGGGATCACGGGGCTGGTGGCAGCAGGTCTACTGTTTTCGATCAGCCTCTGGCTGCACCGGCGGTCGGCCACCGCTGCCTGGCAAACTTTCGTCCACGAACAAGCTCAAGTAGCCCTTGCCAGCGGTCAGGTTTTTTCCCTAGCTTTTCTGGCCTTTACAGCCGTGTTTCGCGAAGGGGCGGAAACGGTGGTGTTCTACGTGGGATTGGCGCCTTCCCTGCCGGCTCGGGATCTCTGGCTTGGAATTGGCTTGGGAGCTCTTCTGCTTGCAGGAGTGGCAGTTTTGCTTTTGCCCTTGGGTCTAAAACTGCCCTTGGGGGCTTTTTTCCGGGGTTTAAGCCTGCTGATCTTTTACTTGGGCTTTAAGTTCCTGGGCAGCAGCCTCCACGCTTTGCAAGTTGCAGGCTGGCTTCCGACGACCCCCTTATCCGGGATCCCGAAGCTGCGCTGGTTGGGGATCTATCCCACTTGGCAGACGCTGATCCCGCAAACGGTGCTGCTGGGAATAGCCTTTGTCTTTTGGATGAGGCTATGGCTGCGGGCTGATTCTGCTCAAAAGCTCTCTCCGTGAGAGAAAAACAGAGCCCGCCCCTAGAGAGCTGGCAGGCTGCTGCGTTTTAACCCAGAAATCAGGTGTCGTAAACGCGGCACTCGACGGCGTCGGGGTTTTCAGCACAGTGCTGCTCGAGGCTGCTGGGGGCCTTTGGCTGGTGGCTGCGGGCTGCCAGCACCTCCTCTACCGCATCCCAGGCTGCACGGCAGTGGGGATCCCCTTCGCCGTACTCAGAGCAGACTTTGCGCGCGTTCTCCAGCTCTTTGGCAATGACTTCAGACAGTCCCATATTCTCAAGCTCCTTTCGACCGGCAGGGCTCTTCACCCCTGGGTTGGTTGACGCAGATTGTCCACGGATAGGTTGAAGATGATACCGTTGGCCAACCAATCGCAGTGAATCTACTACCTACTATTCTATGTAGCCCCCGCCGGAGGGTGTTGCCATCCTTTTGCGATCTCTTTGGGATCACCTCAAGCCGCCAAACAGTTGGCTAATCTGCTGCCGCACCTGTTCCGGGGATCCCTGTTGGCGTACCTGTCCTTGCGCCAGAAAGATCGCCCCGTCTGCCCATTCCAGCTCTGCCAGCCGATGGGTGACCCAAAGAGCAGTGATCCCCTCTTGATCCACCAGCTGGCGGACGCAGCGCAGCAGATCCCTCTGGCTATCGGGATCCAAGAGGGCCGTCGGCTCGTCCAACAGCAGTACTTCACAGCGCTGGGCCAACGCCCCGGCAACTGCTACCCGTTGCTTCTGCCCACCGCTGAGGCCGTGGATAGGCCGGCGGATCAAGTGGCGCAAGCCTACCTGCTCCAGGGCTCTCTCCACCCGCTCCTGGATTTCTTCCAAGGTGAGGGGCTCTGCCCCCAAACCAAAAGCTACATCGGCCCCCACCGTTGGCATAAACAGTTGCTGATCCGGGTTCTGAAACACGTAGCCTAGCCGCCCCCGCACCTCCCAGAACCCCGCCAGGGGCTGGGGATGGGTGAGCACTCCCGACAGGAGCTGCAGCAAGGTCGATTTGCCGCTGCCATTGGGCCCCAGCAGCATCCAGAGCTGGCCCTTGGGAACAGCAAAGCTGCACTCCTGCAGGACCGGCGGACTTCCTGGCCAGGCAAAGGTCAAGCCCTCTACCCGGATAGCCAGCGGGGATTCTCTCCCAGTGAGGGAACTCATAGACCCCTAAGAAGCTGGCCTTAGCCCTGCAACTGGGCCAAGAAGCCAGGGCGGACTCCCATGGGCGCGGTGCCGGACTTGGAGGTTATTTGCACACCACAGAGCTCGCCAGTTAGCAAGAACACCTTCTTGCCCGTGCGGTCGCAGGTCAGCTCTAGGCTCTGAGGGGATCCGTTGCGAAGAGCCTCAACCACACTTTGATAGGCGCGGTTGGCCGCTTCCTCCTCTTTTTGGTGGATGACGATCGGGGTAGGATTCCCTTTCAGGAGCAGTTCCAGAGTATACATGGCTGACCGTTTGCGTAGTGGGCTGTGGACACCTGATCCCAGTATCGCAGGTTAGGGCGAGAGCTGGAGATCCCTGCCCTAGGGACAGGGGAAGGTGGGAGCGGGATCCCCTTCATTGAGGCCGGCAAACCAACTAGAAAGGACAGCTGGCAGGCACAGGCCGGGGTTGCCCCCAATGTGGAGCCGTTCTAGCCGCGGCAGTTCTGCCAAGAAGCTGGGCAGCTTGCCTGTGAGCTGGTTACGGGCCAGGCGTAGATCCCGCAATTGCTTAAGCTGGGCTAGCTCGGGGGGTATGGGTCCGCTGAGGCGATTGTCCGACAGGTACAGATTTTCCAGGTTGCGCAGTTGCCCCAGTTGGGGCGGAATGGGCCCAGAAAGCTGGTTGCGATCCAAAAACAGCCCCTTAAGAGAGCTGAGCTGGCCGAGTTGGCTAGGAATGCTGCCACTGAGCTGGTTATCTTGCAAGCAGAGGTTTTCTAGGCGGCTGAGCCGACCTAGCTCTGGAGGAATGGATCCAGAGAGCTGGTTGTGATCCAAAAACAGTCCCCGCAGCTTGCCCAGTTGTCCTAGCTCCGGCGGAATGGGGCCAGAGAACTGGTTGTAGTCGAGAAAAAGCTGTTCCAACTCCCTCAACTGCCCCAGCTCGGCGGGGATAGGGCCGGAAAGTTGGTTGTAGCTTAGGGACAGAGCCCGCAGCCGGCGAAACTGGCCGATCTCCGGTGGCAGGGATCCCCTTAGCCCGCGGCGATCCAACACCAACTGGACAAGGCACTGATCTCTATCAAACAGAGCTACTTCCTCCACCACCACCTCAGGCCGGCCCATTGCGGCCAAGATTTGCCGGAGGAAGAGAGGATCCTGGCAGGAGGCAGCAGGCCAGGCCATCCTCCCCCAGCTCAGCCAAGCCCAAATCACCACTAGACCCAACACCCACCACCGCTGCTGAGCTTTTCCTAGCCCCTGCCCCATTGCCCTGCTCCCGAGGATCCCTGTTCCCCAAAGTGGCCGTGCCAGCCTCGAGCTTGCCCGACGTTGCCTTAAGGGAGCATAGCTCCAGAGGCCTCCCAACTGCCAGGCAGCCTCAGGAATTGGCAGCAGCAAGTTGCCAGGGAATAGAAGAGCAATGAGAAGATTGCCGCGACAGCCAACAGCGGCAAAACTGCTAAGATGAGGGCCTAGAGCTTAACTGCCTGGGAGCGCTGGATCACCTCAGCTTCGCTTAGAGGGGTGGGGGCGTGAAAAGACAGGCACCAGGGAGTTTGGATTTTGCAGGGCGGGTGAAGCTGCTGCGAGGAGAGATAAAACTGTCCCACCTTTAAGACAGCCACATCTTCTCCGCTTCCTCCCCGCTGGGCAATTTGCTCGCGCACTACCTCAATGGCTGCCGGAGACGTGACTCGGCCAAAAAACTGGGTGGAGCAGTTGGCGATGACGTTGTGGTCGATGCTCTTGGGTGCTTGGGTAGCAAAAATGAGACCCAAGCCGTATTTGCGCGCTTGGGCGGCCAGGCGCAGCAGGCTCTGCTTGCAGGGGGTAGTCCCCTGGGAGGGCACAAAGTCTTTGGCCTCGTCGATGACCAGCAGCCCGCGCACTGGCGCTTCCGGCGGGGCGGGGTTTTTCTTGATCCAGGTAAACAGCGCCATGGCCAGTTGATTGAGAAATTGCTGCTGTTCCCCCAGGGTGGGAAGGCCCACCAAGTTGACAACCGACACCCGGGTTTTGCCGTAGTCTGAGCCCAGCCCCAACAAGATGGCCGGATCCAACGCCATCCCCTGTTGATGGAGCAACTTGTTGTTAACCATGGCAGCCTTGAGGAGATTAGCCATCTGCAGCGCCAGTTGCGGCGCCTTGCTGATACCGGCTCCTGCTTCCGGAGGCAGGTCCGCAAGGAACTCGGCAAAGTCAGCTAGAGATCCCGGCTGGTGGGTGGCAAAGTATTTCAAAGCTGCCTTAAGAACCCCCCGCTTCAGCTCGTCGCCGACGGTCTTGCCGGGGGCCACGATCTCCTGGAGGGCGCCCCAGGCCATGTCGACGGCCTGATCCAGCTCTTCGGGATCACCGGCCAGCGCAGCAAAGTCCGGCAGGGGGGCAAGGGTGAGGGGGTTGCCCGCCGCCAGCCCAGGGGTCCAAACCACCACCTCGGTTTGGGCAAAGTAGCGCTCTGCCTTGGCTTGATCCTCCTCTGTCCAGCCTTCGGGAGCGGCAGGCCAGGGATCCCCCAGCCGGGCCAAGTCGTTGGCTGCATCGATGACGATGGAAGGGATCCCTTGCAAGGCTGCCTCTTCCACCATTCGCCTCAAGAGCACCGTTTTCCCCGAGCCGCTGCCAGCCAAAATCACAGTGTGCCGCACCAGCTCCTCGATGGGCAGAAAAACTGGCTCACCCTCCCGGTTGGCTATCCAGCGTCGTCCGACAAACAAACCTGGCGAAGGTCTCGGCGGCTGCAAGTCTTGCTTGGCTTCAGGAGCTTTGCCGTTGCCTGCCCTAGGAGGGGAGGAAACTCCCTTTTCCTCAGGCTCAGCTCTCGTAGCCCAGTCAGCCGGGATCCCTTCCCTCAGCCAGGCAAGGATTTTGGCCAGCCCCGAATCCAACTCAGCATTTGCCAGGTGGGTAAGAGGTTGCCGTTCCGCCAGCCAATCTCTAAAATCGTGTCTGGATTTGAGCTGCTCTAGGGCCAGCAGAACCCTGATTTCCCTTTCACTGGGCCGCCAGTGGATCCCACCCTCCTCAAGGAACTTTTGCCACAGTTTCTGAGTACGTTCGCCTCCTGGTAGGGAGGTAGTGCGCACCACTACCAACTTGCGAAATCGCAGGGCCGCGTCGATCCCGGCTGCCGTCCTAGCAGCTACTAAGCGAGTTTGGAAAGATCTAGGATTAGTTGATTGAATAGCTGTAAAACAAAGGTGCCTTTCCCGCTCGTTTGCCTCGTAGAAGATTAGCCGCAAGCGAGAATGCAGAGGCGAGAAACTTCTGGATCCAGGGAAGTCAGTTTCCACTTGGCTGCCAATACTAGCCGGCAACTTTTCCTGCCAGACGAGAAAGTTGCACAGAGAAGCTAGGGGCTCTTTCCATATCTCGCTCTCGTTTTCCTGTAAATACGGGGAAATATCAACCTTTTGCTTGGCCTCCTCAAAGATTCGATCTAGTTCCTTCAGTGGAGGGGGACTTGGAGTGATAGGAGCAGAACTTGGGACACCTAACTCGGTAACTCTCCCTTCCCGTAGGCATTGCTCCCTGTGCTCATGACATTTCTGGAGGAGCTGCCGAGGATAGATATCCTGCTGGAAGAACTCCGGCTTAAACGGGTAGGAAGGATAGGGAGGGATAAAGCCCACCTTGTGGTAGGCAGCCTGCAGGCGAGGAACAACAACTGCCTCAGCGACACTGGCCGAAAGAAGAGGCGTCAAAGCTAAAGGCGGCTCAAAGCGTCCTGTAAAGGTTTTAACAGCTGTTTTCGTTAGAATTTCCCAAGACTGGTTTAGGCACGAGATGATGACAAGGGATCGGGAGAGGCAGTCCCGTAGCCCAATGAGGCCACCTGCGATGTTATGAATGATGTTTTGGGAAGCTTCTCTTTCTGTCTCTGGCGAGAGCTCCTGCAAGGATGACGAAGGACTAGGACTTGTTTGAGATTGCACAACAATGGGATCCAACTGATCCAAAGCAACTACAGTGGGTCCCCTTAGGCTCATCAGCCAAGAAAGCCCTGCAACAACTTGACTAGGATTTAAGCTGGCGTTGGTAAAACCGAATTGTCGGGCAACCTCTGATTCCACACCTAGGCCCTGTATCCAGCTAGTACCTATTGACGCCAGTGAAAAATCATTCGAATTAGCTAGAATGGCAGCTCGTACACAATCTTGGTACTTGATGGTGTGCTTGCGATCTTGAGTGAATAGCCATTGCAGAGTTTGTCTAATGACGTCGAGCAAAGATTCGTGGGAAAAACTGGCGATCTCCTTCGCCTGCTTGGGAGTAGAGAGAGCTCTCAGAAAGACCAGATCGAGAATTTTTTGGAGCTGGCTAGTGCCATCAGGCTCTTCCTGAAGCAGAGAGGTGAGGTAGCCCTGGATTACGGTTTCCCAAAAGTCTTTCACATCGGTCATGTCCACTAGGACAAATCCCACCCCTTTTTCAAAGCAGTGCTGTCTTAAGACCCTGAGAAGGTGGGTTTTGCCAGAGCCACCATTGCCAAGCACAGGGATTCCAAAGGGTGTCTCCATCTGGGGAGATTGGATTAACTTCTCCAGCCGGCTGAATAGCTTCTCCCTGACATCCCGGTTAAGCTCAGGAACGTCAAAATCCGGAGGTTGCCAGATTTTTCTAAGATGAACTGTCCAATCAAAATCAACCTCCTTGAGGGCTTCTAGAGCTTTTTGTTGGTTGATTGAGAAAGAGGTACTTTCCTTGGAAGTCATGGCTAGTTCCTAACACGAAGAACGTGCTTGTCGTAGCCGTACAGGTTAATAGCGGCGGCTTTGATTTCAGGAGTAATGGACAGAGGATCGTCCAGGTTCATCAGCACTATCTTGGCTTGGCGGTGCAAAGTCAGGAGCGCCTGATCCAATAGCCAGGAGGGAACATCGGGAAATCTTTTGCGCAAGTCGGATAAGTAGACTAGGTAGTAGCGCCCTCCCATCTCCTCGCAGGTGCGAAAGACCTTCTCGAGGAAGTCAGGATCAACCTCCCCTTCGCTAACTTCCCAGGGCTGCGTTTGCCCAGTAGGAACAGGGGCTGCTCCACCGAGAGAGGGTCTGTTTGCGCTCCGCGCCGCTATCGCGAACGCGCCACTCGGTCGTAGGCCTAGAATCCGCGCCAAGGGAACGTTCTCCCGCTGTGCGTAATCCACTAGGGTTGCCAACGCCTTTTGCAAAACAACTGCTGCCTCTGGCGACTTGGAGCGGGCGATGGCTGTTGGAGGTGTGGTAGAAGCCCAGTCCCAGGCCTTGTCAGTCAGCACAAGCCGGGTTATCCTCCTTCCCTTTTCGACTACAGTCTTGCATTCAATGAGGCCCTTTTCCTCCAACAGCTTGAGCTCTTTGGCCCTATGCTTTGGCTTCACTTGCGACTTGGTCGGTTCTTCCCCTGTTAGCAGGAGCTTCCAGAGCAAGATTTCGCTTTTGGGCAACAAAGCGGTCATTTCCTCAACCTCCAGCCCTGCCTCAAAGCCGGCTCTGTTGCAATTGAACCACCTTGCGGATCATCTCCACCGCCCGCTCGCAGTCGGACATCACCAGCTCATTGGGAATCCGCAACACCAAGTAGCCGGAGATGAGCAACTCGTAGTCCCGCAGGCGATCCTGGTAGTAGTGGTTTGGCTCGCGGTGCTCTGGCCCATCCACTTCCACCACCACCTTACCCTCCCGCCAAAGCAGATCCGCTCGGAAAGTGCGTCCGTTAACACTCTGTACAGTTTGGTTGAATTCCAGCAAATTCTTTAACTGCGCATCTGCTGCCACCCGGTCGGCCAGCTTTCTCTCGGCGGGACTGAAGGGGTGAGGGGATCCCTTGTAACCCACCACCACCTGTACCGAGCTGTCGAACTCCTTTAGCCTCTCAGGAAGCGGCAGTCGAATGGCACCGTAGCTCACGGAGGCCAATTCGGGGTGATCAGTCAAAGCGCTCGGCACCACCAGCACCAGCCGTGCCTGACTGTGGTCAGCCAACCAGATAGCTGCCTTGGCCAAGCCGAGTAAGTAGCTGGGCGCCGGCTCCGTCTCGTCGGTTGCCAAAGCCAAGGTCAGCTCGCGAGGGGCAATGGCCTTGGCCAGTTGCTGCACCTGGATCGCCCGCTGGATCCCTGGCAGCAGAGGCAGGCGTTGCTGTTGGCACAAGTGCATGGCCGCCTTGAGCCAGGCGTTGGCAATGGTGGGATCCTGTTTTGCTGGTAGCTCTTGGGCGCGGAGACGATTGTGAGCTTGAACCTCTGCCGTTGTGCCCGGCTCAAACTTTTCCCCATACCAATAAGGCCAGAGGGATAGAGCTACCCTCGCCAGCACCTGCAGACACTCATCGAGGATGGCATCCTGGGCAGGAATTCGGTGCCAAAGCTTGGAGACAAAGACCGTCTCTCGAGTTTCAGCCTCCTCCGCCAGGCTCGCTAGCGCTTCCTCCACGCACGGCGCCAGCAACAGCTTGACCTCCCCCTCTTTGCCTAGGTCTTGCCACGAAAGAACGGCCACCCCGCCTCTCCCACCTGCCTACTGGAATCCTAGCTTAGGCTGGGGCAGGGGAGAGAGGGCATTGAAAGCTGGGTCGGCAGGGATTCGAACCCTGGGCCAATCGGTTAAAAGCCGAGTGCTCTACCGCTGAGCTACCGACCCGAGTTTACACTTTCGTTATGATAGCAGGACTTTTGTCACATTCGCAAAGACTCTAGCCGGATCCCCGAGAGTTTTGCTAGTCTAGGTGTAAGCTAACCCCGGGGCTGTAACGGTTTCGACGGGGTGGCGAACAAGGGTTCATGATGCAGGTCGGGCTTGAGCTTATCCCGTTACCACTAGGCTCAACAAAGTAGGTGCGAACAACGTCGTACCTTTTGCTCGTAAAGCAGCTGCTCTGGCTGCCTAAGGCTCAGTAAGAGAAGTCTGAGCTCGAGGATCCTCCCACGACCCCGTTAAGTGGGCGGGTCACAACCCCAACGGGTGCAGCTCTCTTCTCCGGCTCCGTCGAGGGAGAGCCTAAGCTTAGGCGGAGATCTCCCATCGCCGGGATCTAAACGGCGATCCCCGCCTTGAGGGTCAGAAAGGCTAAGCCTGTGAAGGAGTGAGCCCCCAGTACCCATCTCGGACACGGGTTCGACTCCCGTCAGCTCCACTCCTTTGCCAGTTGGCTGCCACTGGTTACCTAGCGGTGAGCGCGCGGGTGGCTGCACTTGGCCGACGACTGTGTTTCCTAGTAGTAGGGCACCCTACAATAAAGCAGGGTGTTGGAAAAGAGGTGGCGATGCGGCTCGTCGATGAACGGGGGCGTCTGCTGGGGAAGGTCAGCCTTCTGGATCTGGGGGCGCTGGCCATTGTAGTAGCGGCGATTGTGGCTGTCCTGTTTTTCCCCGGGCGGCAGGTGGGCAGCGTCGTCCAGGTGGGGGGTGGCCCCACGCTGCCCGTGGAAGTGGATATGATTGTGCGGGGAGTCAGCAGCCGATCCCTGGAACCTTTTCAAGCAGGTCAGAAGGCTGACTTGATTATCCGCAACCAACCCTACGGCCAGGTGGAGGTGGTGCGGGTGGAAAACGTCAGCCGCACTGTGCCGGTGGTTTTTCCCGATGGACGGGTTGAGAACTTGCCTGACCCAGAGCCCTACCGCTTTGATCTGGTGTTTACCTTGCGGGGACGGGGCCAGCAGACAGAAAATGGCATTGTCCTAGGCAACAACCGCGTCAAAGTCGGCGTTCCCCTGGAGCTCGAGACCTTTAGCTACAACTTGCGTGGAACCGTGATGGATGTGCGGCTGCTGCAATCGTAGAGGATCTCAAGCCCAATGCAGCTACAGGAGATCGCCCAAAAATTGGGATGCCCCTACGAGGGAGATCCCACCCTAGAAATTCACGGCGTGGCTAGCCTAGCAGAGGCGCGCCCAGGAGAGCTGAGTTTTCTCAGTGAAGCCCGCTACCTACCCTTGCTGGAGCAGACCCAAGCCAGCGCCGTCATTGTGGAGGAATCGCTGGTTCTGCCCCGCCCCATTGCTTGCCTGCGAGGGAAGGATCCCCGTCTGCTCTTTGCCCAGGCCATCGAGCTGTTTTACCAGCCCTATCGCTTGCCTGTTGGGATCCATCCCAGCGCGGTGATTGATCCCAGCGTTGAGTTGGGAGAAGGTGTGGCCATTGGGCCGCATGTAGTGGTGATGGAAGGGGTGAAAATTGGCGACTACACCCAAATCCACCCCAACGTAACCATCTACCCCCACGTGCGGATTGGATCCCGCTGTCAGCTTTTCGCCAACTGCGTCATTCACGAGCGCACGGAGATTGGGGATGATTGCCTAATCCACAGCGGTGCTGTCATCGGCGACGACGGCTTTGGCCACATTCCTCTTCCCGACGGCTCCTGGCGGCGCATGCTGCAGGCAGGCCGGGTGGTGCTGGAAGACGGCGTAGAGGTGGGCAGCAACACCACTATCGACCGGGCCGCTGTTGGCGAGACCCGCATTGGCCGGGGCACCAAGATTGACAACCTAGTGCAGATTGGCCACGGCGTGAAGACGGGATCCCACTGCTTGATCGTGGCTCAGGTGGGCATTGCCGGCAGCACCCAATTGGGCCACCGCGTCATCTTGGCTGGGCAATGCGGCCTGGC